>JBEVMD010000062.1:0-22444 GCA_040508835.1 Duganella sp.
TCGTCGCGGAAGTACTCGGCCATGGTCAGGCCGGTCAGGGCGACGCGCAGGCGGTTGCCCGGCGGCTCGTTCATCTGACCGTAGACCATCGCGACCTTGGAGTTCTCTGGATTTTCCAGATCGACCACTTTGGCATCGGCCATCTCGTGGTAGAAGTCGTTACCTTCACGGGTACGCTCACCCACGCCGGCAAACACGGACAGACCCGAGTGTGCTTTAGCGATGTTGTTGATCAGTTCCATCATGTTCACGGTCTTGCCCACACCTGCACCGCCGAACAGACCGACTTTACCGCCTTTGGCGAACGGGCACACCAGGTCAATCACCTTGATGCCGGTTTCCAGCAGATCCTGCGATGGCGACAGTTCGTCGTATGCAGGAGGTGCGCGGTGGATCGAGGCGATCTGGTCGTGAGCGACCGGGCCGCATTCGTCGATCGGGTTGCCCAGCACGTCCATGATGCGACCCAGGGTTGCTTTACCGACTGGCACCATGATAGGTTTGCCGGTGTTCTGGATCATCATGCCGCGACGCAGGCCGTCGGACGTGCCGAGTGCAATGGTACGCACCACGCCGTCGCCCAGCTGTTGTTGTACTTCCAGGGTCAGCTCGGAGCCTTCCATTTTCAAGGCATCGAATACCTTGGGCATCGCGTTGCGTGGAAACTCAACGTCCACCACAGCGCCGATACACTGACCGATTTTGCCATCAGCCATGTTCGTTCCTTCAAATATAGTTAAATTCGTTTAAACCGCTGCCGCACCGGCGACGATTTCGGAGAGTTCTTTGGTAATCGCAGCCTGGCGCGTCTTGTTATAGATCAGCTTCAGTTCACCGATGACGCTACCAGCGTTGTCGCTGGCGGCCTTCATCGCGACCATGCGCGCCGATTGCTCGGACGCCAGATTTTCCGCGACCGACTGGTACACCAGCGCTTCCACATAGCGCTCGAGCAGTTCGTCAATCACCGCAGCCGCGTCAGGTTCGTAGATGTAATCCCAGTTGTGATTACCTGCGTCCGCCTGTTTCGTGGCAGCTGGCAGTGGCAGCAACTGCTGCACGACCGGCTCTTGCTTCATGGTGTTGATAAACTTGGTGTAGCAGATGTACACGGCGTCAACTTCACCGTTCTGGAACTTCTCGAGCATGACCTTGACAGGTCCGATCAGTTTTTCCAGGTGTGGCGTGTCGCCGATCTGGGTCACTTGCGCAACCACGGGAACGCCTACGCGATTCAAAAACCCCAAACCTTTGTTGCCGATGGCGACAGCCGCAATCTTGTTGCCAGCTGTTTCCAGCTCGCGGGATTTTTGCGTCACCATGCGCAAGATGTTGGTGTTCATACCGCCGCACAGACCTTTGTCGGTGGTAACGATGATGAAGCCAACAGCCTTGGCCGATTCCTTTTGCTCTTCAGCCAGGAACGGGTGCGTGTATTCCGGATTTGCGGCGGCCAGATTGGCGGCGATATTGCGAATCTTTTCACTGTAGGGACGGGCGGCGCGCATACGGTCCTGCGCTTTGCGCATTTTCGATGCGGCAACCATTTCCATCGCCTTCGTGATCTTCTTCGTATTTTCTACGCTCTTGATCTTGCCACGTATCTCTTTGCCTACTGCCATGAGTCCTTACTCCTTCTGCGCTGAAGGCGCTCCACGGTTTGAGCCGGGAGCGCCAGGCACCTTAAAATGCGCCGGATTTCTTGAAGTCGGCAATGGCGGCAGCCAGCGTTGCTTCGCCGTCTTTGTCCAGTTGCTTCGATGCTTCAATCTTCGACAGCAGGTCAGCTTGCTTGGTCTTCAGGTAAGCGTGCAGGCCGGCTTCGAATGGCAGAACTTTCTTCACTTCGACGTCGTCCAGGTAGCCCTTGTTCACGGCGAACAGCGAGGCAGCCATCAGCGAGATCGACAGTGGCGAGTACTGGGCTTGCTTGAGCAGCTCGGTCACGCGCGCACCACGGTCCAGCTGTTTGCGGGTCGATTCGTCCAGGTCGGAAGCGAACTGCGCGAACGCAGCCAGTTCACGGTACTGGGCCAGGTCGGTACGGATACCGCCGGACAGGTTTTTGATGACCTTGGTCTGAGCAGCACCACCGACGCGCGACACGGAAATACCGGCGTTAATCGCCGGACGGATACCCGAGTTGAACAGCGACGTTTCCAGGAAGATCTGACCGTCGGTGATCGAAATCACGTTGGTTGGCACGAAGGCCGACACGTCGCCCGCTTGCGTTTCGATGATCGGCAGGGCGGTCAGCGAACCGGTCTTGCCGGTGACGGCGCCGTTGGTGAAAGCGGACACGTAGTCGGCGTTCACGCGGGCTGCACGTTCCAGCAGACGCGAGTGCAGGTAGAACACGTCGCCCGGGTACGCTTCGCGGCCTGGTGGACGGCGCAGCAGCAGGGAAATCTGACGGTAGGCAACAGCTTGCTTCGACAGGTCATCGTACACGATCAGGGCGTCTTCACCGCGGTCGCGGAAGTATTCGCCCATGGTGCAACCCGAGTATGCCGAGATGTACTGCATGGCAGCCGATTCCGATGCGGTGGCAGCCACCACGATCGTGTATTCCATGGCGCCGTGCTGTTCCAGCGAACGCACGATGTTCTTGATGGTCGAGGCTTTTTGGCCGATCGCCACGTAGATACAGGTAACGCCCTGGCCTTTTTGGTTGATGATCGCATCAACGGCCACGGCCGATTTACCGGTTTGACGGTCGCCAATGATCAGCTCGCGCTGGCCACGGCCAATCGGTACCATCGCGTCGATCGACTTCAGGCCGGTCTGCATCGGCTGCGACACGGACTCACGGGCGATCACGCCCGGTGCGATCTTTTCGATTGGCGAGGTCAGCTTGGCATCGACCGGACCTTTGCCGTCGATCGGCAGGCCCAGGGCGTTGACCACGCGGCCACGCAGTTCCGGACCGACTGGCACTTCCAGGATACGGCCGGTGCATTTGACGGTGTCGCCTTCCGAGATGTGCTCGTAAGCACCCAGGATCACGGAACCGACGGAGTCGCGCTCCAGGTTCATCGCCAGGCCGAAGGTATTGCCTGGGAATTCCAGCATCTCGCCTTGCATTACGTCCGACAGACCGTGGATGCGGCAGATACCGTCGGCTACGGAAATAACCGTGCCTTGATTGCGCACTTCAGCGCCACTGTCAATGCCTTGAATCCGGCTCTTGATCAGCTCGCTGATTTCAGATGGGTTGAGTTGCATGCTAACTCCTATGTGTGTTCTCTCCGCTTGCGCGAGGGTATATTTGGTCTGCCGTAGCCAGCGGGTTCTTACTGAACCAGCGCGACGTGCATCTGTTGCAGCTTGGCGCGGACCGAAGTGTCGAGCACTTCGTCGCCGACCACCACGCGCACACCACCGATCAACGATGGGTCGACCGTGACAGTCGGGTTAAGCTTGCGGCTGAATTTCTTTTCCAGCGTAGCGACCAGCTCGGATACCTGGGCAGCGCTCAGATCGAACGCGCTCGTGATCTCGGCGTCCGCCGCACCTTCTGCACTGTTTTTGAGCAGTTGGAACTGGGCGCCGATTTCCGGCAGCAATTCGATACGGCCATTGGCGACCACCATGCCGAGGAAGTTATTCGCTTCTGCGGTCATCGGCGATTTCACCAGCGACGCGATGGTGGCGGCGATATCGCTTTCCGACACTTTCGGATTGCGGGCATAGTCCTGCACATCGGCGTTGCTGCCGATCTGGGCCAGTTCGGACACCAGATCGGACCACTGCGCGAGGTTGCCGGCTTGGGCTACGCGGAAGAGGGCTTCCGCGTAAGGACGGGCGACGGTTGCGAGTTCAGCCATGATTACAGCTCAGTCGCGAGGCGGGCCAGCAGGTCGGCGTGGGCCGACGCGTTGACTTCGCGCTTCAGGATCTGCTCGGCGCCTTTGACGGCCAGGTCGGCTACCTGAGCGCGCAGCGATTCACGCGCCTTGGCCAGTTGCTGATCGGCGTCTGCCGTGGCTTGCGCAATGATGCGGCTCGCTTCGGCTTGTGCATTGGCTTTGATTTCTTCTGCCACCAGCTGCGCGCGCTTTTCAGCGTCGGCAACACGTTGCGAAGCTTCTTCGCGTGCACTGGTCAGCGCTTCGGATGCGCGTTTTTCCGCAACAACCATGGCTTGCTGGCCCTGGTCGGCCGCAGCCAGACCATCAGCGATACGCTTGGCACGCTCATCCAACGCTGCGTTCAGCGATGGAAATACGAACTTCATCGAGACCCAGACCAACACCGCGAAGGTGATCATCTGGCCGATGAGAGACATATTGATGTCCATACCTTTGCTCCTAACTAAAAGTTTCTCCTAGGGGGAGCAGATTACTGAGCGGCGGTGATAACGGCATTCAGGAACGGGTTGCTGAAGGTGTACAGCAGAGCGATACCAACACCGATCATCGAGATCGCATCCAG
The DNA here is from genome assembly GCA_040508835.1 of Duganella sp. Lineage (GTDB taxonomy): Bacteria > Pseudomonadota > Gammaproteobacteria > Burkholderiales > Burkholderiaceae_D > Rugamonas. The sequence goes on from JBEVMD010000062.1 coordinate 4,435, forward strand.
CAGACCGGCGATCACGAACAGTTTGGTTTGCAGTTGTGGCATCAGTTCTGGTTGACGTGCCGAAGCTTCCAGGAATTTGCCGCCCAGAATGGCGAAACCGAGCGCGGTACCGATAGCGGCCAGGCCGATGATGATTGCTGCGGCCAGAACGGTCATGCTTTGTACTTGTGCGATCAGAGCTTGCATTGAATTTCTCCTAAGATTTTAAAAAAGACTACAGATACTAAAAAGGTCCAACAGAATTGTTGCTTAGTGCTTCTCAACCGCAAGGCTCAGATACACGACAGTCAACGCCATAAACACAAACGCTTGCAGGGTCACCACCAGGATGTGGAAGATAACCCAAGGACCACCCAGCAGCCACTGCGCCCACCATGGCAGCAGAGCGATCAGAATGAACAGCAATTCGCCGGCATACATATTGCCGAACAAACGCAGCGACAGCGACAGTGGCTTGGCCAGCAACTCGATCATCTGGAACAGGAAGTTGATGGGCGCCAGGATCACGGCCATGAAGCCATGCGCGTGGAACGGCGCGGTCAACAGTTCCTTACCCCAGCCGCCGAGTCCTTTGGCTTTGATCGAGAAACCAATAATGCACAGCATGACGCCGAACGACATGCCGAAGGTGTGGTTGACGTCGGCGGTAGGCACGACGCGCAGGTAGTTCACGCCTGCAAAGCTCAGCAGCTTGGGCAGCAGGTCGACCGGCAGGAAGTCCATGGCGTTCATCAGCCAAACCCAGCAGAAGATGGTGATCGCCAGCGGGGCGATGACCTTGCTCTTGGCGTGGAAAGCGGAATCGACCACTTCGTTGACCATTTCCATGATCATTTCGACAAAGTTTTGCAGCTTGCCCGGCACGCCGGCGGTGGCGCGGCGCGACGCCAGCCAGAACACGCCGAGGAAAACCAGGCCCAGAATGGCGGAAACCCAGAACGTGTCCAGGTTGAAGCTGCCATCGGAAGATTTCAGGTGAGTCAGGTGATGCTGGATATACTCAATAGAGGTCGGCGCCTCGTGGTGCGCCCCTGCAGCGATTTCTGTGGTCATAAAATTTTAGATTTTGGTGATTAAATTGCGAGCAGTGACAACCAGTATGCCAAGGTTGCCACTGCGAAACCCAAGATCAGCCATAACCAGGAGGCCGACTGAAACAGCGCCAGTGCCACAATAAACAGCACTACCGTGATAAATACTTTTACTAATTCGGCCCGCACATGCGACCGGAACGCCTTTTTTGCATCGTTTGTTCCGCCCGCGACTATCATCGCGTACACCAGGCTACCGATGACTGCGATTGCTCCGCCATAGGCGGCCGACCATGCTTTGAGTACGCCACCCAGGTTCAGGGTGAGCAGGGCGAATCCAGTGACAAAAGCCAACTGGAGGGCGACAACTTTGAACATAGGCTTGGAAACACTCGTTGATTGACTCACTTCCGAGCTCCCAAAAAAGGCCGATAAACTCAAAGACGCGTGATTATATGTGTCTTTCATGTATCACGTCAAACATTGCTGCACCGCAGCAGAGCATGTAGTGCGCGAAAGAGACGCTTTTACAAACATTTCCAATCGTGTTGCACCACTTTGGAACGAGATGCGGTAAAAGGCAAAAGAATTCGATTCGTGACTTGCAGTCAACAATGGACGCGCCGTGCCACCCCCGCGCCTGGAGGGTGGCGCCACATCGGTCAACCAGGGGCTAAGCGCGCAGCCGGGCCAGCACGCCATCGAGAATATCGAGGTCGGCAAAATCGATGATCATCTGACCACGGCCCTTGGTCCCCATCTTGAACACGACTGGCGTGGCCAGCTTGTCCGACAATTCTTCCTCCAGCCGCACGATGTCGCCCGACTTTTCTTTCAGGCGGGCGTCGCCGGGCGCCGACTGCTGTTCTTCCAGCGCGCGCGCCACCAGTTTTTCCGTCTCGCGCACGGACAACCGCTTGGCAATCACCGTATTGGCCAGATTGATCTGCGACGCCGCGTCCACCGCCAGCAGCGCGCGCGCGTGGCCCATGTCGATATCGCCGGCCATCAGCATGGTTTGCACGCTCGAAGCCAGGTTCATCAGCCGCAGCAGGTTCGACACCGCGCTGCGCGAGCGCCCCACCGCATTGGCGGCTTGCTCATGGGTAAAACTGAAATCGGTGATCAGGCGGTGGATGCCCTGCGCCTCTTCCAGCGGATTGAGGTCCTCGCGCTGCATGTTCTCGATCAGCGCCATGGCGGCGGCGGCCTGGTCGTCCACATTGCGCACCAGCACTGGCAGCACATCGAGTCCGGCCAGCTGGGCGGCGCGGAACCTGCGTTCGCCGGCAATGATCTCGTACTTGATGTCCCCGGTCAGGGTGTCGGTGCCCACCGGGCGCACCAGGATCGGCTGCATGATGCCCTGCGACTTGATCGATGCGGCCAGTTCCTGCAAGCCGCCCTCGTCCATGCGGGTACGGGGCTGGTATTTGCCGGCCTGCATTTGCATGACCCGCAGTTCAGACGGCGTGTTGGCGTCCGGGGTGATCTTGTCGCCATCGCCGCCCAGCAGCGCATCGAGACCGCGGCCTAAGCCCTTGAGTTTTTTGGTAGCCATAATAGTGTGCCTTACATTTTCTTGATGCGTTCGACCATCTCGGCGCCAAAGGCGATATAGGCTTGCGCGCCCTTGGACGATGGGTCGAAGGTCACGCCGGGCAGGCCGTACGACGGCGCCTCGGCCAGCCGCACGTTGCGCGGGATGATGGTTTTAAACACCTTGTCGCCGAAGTGCTGCTCAAGCTGGGCCGATACCTGCTGCGACAGCGTCATGCGCGGATCGAACATCACGCGCAGCAGGCCGATAATTTTCAGATCCTGGTTCAGGTTGGCGTGCACCTTCTTGATGGTGTTGACCAGGTCGGACAAGCCTTCCAGCGCGTAGTACTCGCACTGCATCGGGATGATCACGCCGTGGGCGGCGCACAGGCCGTTGAGCGTCAGCATGGACAAGGCGGGCGGGCAGTCGATCAGGATGAAGTCGTAGTCCTGGTCCACCTTGCCCAGCGCATCCTTGAGGCGCCGTTCGCGGTTGTCCAGCGCCACCATCTCCACCTCGGCGCCAGCGAGCTCGCGGTTCGACGGCAGCACGTCGAACTGCCCCGCTTCCGACCGCAGGCGCGCGGTGGCCACGTCGGACTCGCCCAGCATCACCTCATAGGTGGAGGCAGCCAGGCCGGCCTTGTTGATGCCGGCGCCCATGGTGGCGTTGCCCTGCGGGTCCAGGTCCACCAGCAGCACACGCTGGTTCAGCTTGGCCAGACCGGCGGCCAGGTTGACCGTGGTGGTGGTCTTGCCCACCCCACCCTTCTGATTCGCTACGCAGAAAATTTTCGCCATGTAGTTCTTTTGTTCTTTTCTTTGATAGTGTTTTATATCGGTTTATATCGTTTAAACGATTTATACCGTTTATTTCGTATAAACGATTTATATCGTTTAAATCTTTTATACCGTTTCTGTGTTTGCTTGTGTTTCTTCCGCCTTGATGAATACCAGGTGGCGCTCCGCTTCCAGTCCCGGCACCTGCAAAGGCGCCAGTTTCTGCACCTTCCATGGCGCCGGCAGGCGCTCGCGTTCCTCCGCCGGCGCCGTGCCTTTCAGGGCAATGAATTGACCGCCCTGCTCCAGCAAATGCCCCGACCAGTTCACGAAATCCGACAGGTCGGCAAACGCGCGCGACGTGATCACGTCGAACCTGGTTTTCACTTCCAGCTGCTCCACGCGCTTGGTGTACACCGTAACGTTGGTCAACTCCAGTTCGGCTTTCACTTGGTTGAGGAAAGCGGTTTTCTTGTGCACGGTGTCGATCATCGACACTTTCATGTCCGGCCGGCTGATGGCCAGCACCATGCCAGGCAAGCCGCCGCCCGCGCCCACATCCAGCACGTTTTTAGCGCCCGCAAAGGCTGGCACGGCAGCCAGGGAATCGAGCAAATGCAGCGTCACCATCTGCAGCGGATCGCGCACGGACGTCAGGTTGTACACTGAATTCCACTTGTTGAGCAGTGCCAGGTAGTCGAGCAATTTCTCGATTTGCGCCGCGTTCAGCTGGAGCTGCAGCCCGCCAATACCGGTACGCAGCACATCGCCGACTACCGCACGATCGAACACCTTCATTGCACCGCCTCGTCTTTCTGGTCTTTATTGATGAAGCCGCCAAAGCCCACCTTTTTCAGGTGCACCAGGAGTAGCGAGATCGCCGCCGGCGTCACGCCCGAAATGCGCGAGGCCTGGCCCAGCGTTTCCGGGCGCTGCGCGTGCAGCTTCTGGCGCACTTCCACCGACAGCGCGCCGATGTCCAGGTAATTAAAACCCTCGGGCAGTTTCAGGTTTTCGTAGTGCTCGTGGCGCTCCACTTCCTTGGTCTGGCGGTCGATATAGCCCGAATATTTCAGCTGGATTTCGATCTGTTCGCGCACCGCTCCGTCGGTGACGCCAGGGCCGGCCAGGTCGCGACCATCGCTGCCGGACAGGGTCATCAGCTTGTCGTAGCCCACGCCCGGACGGCGCAGCAGGTCGGCCAGCGAGTATTCGCGTTCGATGGCTTGCCCGATTACGCGCTCCGATTCGGCCGCTTCCAGGATGCGGGGATTGACCCACGTGGAACGCAGGCGTTCCAGTTCGCGGGCCACGGCCTCGCGCTTGCGGTCGAACGATTCCCACTGGGCGTCGCCCACGCAGCCGAGCTTGCGGCCGATTTCCGTCAGGCGCATATCGGCATTGTCTTCCCGCAGGCTCAGGCGGTATTCGGCGCGGCTGGTAAACATGCGGTACGGCTCCATCACGCCTTGCGTGACCAGGTCGTCCACCATCACGCCCAGGTACGCTTCGGAGCGTGCCGGCGTCCACGATTCGCGGCCCTGGGTCTGCAGCGCGGCGTTGATGCCGGCCAGCATGCCTTGCGCGGCCGCTTCTTCGTAGCCCGTGGTGCCGTTGATCTGGCCGGCGAAATACAGGCCCGCCACGGCCTTGGTTTCCAGCGATGCCTTCAAACCGCGCGGGTCGAAATAATCGTATTCGATGGCATAGCCTGGCCGCAAAATGTGGGCGTTTTCCAGCCCCTGCATCGACCGCACCAGGGCAATTTGCACGTCGAACGGCAGGCTGGTCGAGATGCCGTTCGGATAAAATTCGTGGGTGGTCAGGCCTTCCGGCTCCAGGAAAATCTGATGCGATTCCTTGGACGCGAAGCGGTGGATCTTGTCTTCGATCGACGGGCAATAACGCGGGCCCACGCCTTCGATCACGCCCGTGTACATGGGGCTGCGATCGAGCCCGCCACGAATGATGTCGTGGGTGGCGCTGTTGGTATGCGTGACCCAGCACGGTACCTGCTGCGGGTGCATGGCCGTATTGCCCATGACGGAAAACACGGGCACGGGATCGAGGTCGCCCGGCTGTTCCGTCATCTTGGTGAAATCGATGCTGCGGCCGTCGATGCGTGGCGGCGTGCCGGTTTTCAGGCGGCCCTGCGGCAGCTTGAGCTCTTTCAAGCGGGCCGACAGCGAGATCGCCGGCGGATCGCCCGCACGGCCGGCCGAGTAGTTTTGCAGGCCCACGTGGATCTTCCCGTCCAGGAAAGTGCCGGCAGTCAGCACCACGGCAGGCGCCAAGAATTTCAAGCCGATCTGGGTAACGGCGCCCACCACGCGGTCGCCCTCCACCATCAGGTCATCCACTGCCTGCTGGAACAGCCACAAGTTCGGCTGGTTTTCCAGGCGCGAACGGATCGCGGCCTTGTACAGAATACGGTCGGCCTGGGCGCGCGTCGCGCGTACTGCCGGGCCTTTCGAGGAATTCAAGATGCGGAACTGGATGCCCGATTCGTCGGTGGCAATGGCCATCGCGCCGCCCATGGCGTCGACTTCCTTGACCAGGTGCCCCTTGCCGATGCCGCCGATGGAGGGATTGCACGACATCTGGCCGAGCGTCTCGATGTTGTGCGTCAGGAGCAAAGTCTTCTGTCCCATGCGGGCAGAAGCAAGTGCGGCCTCGGTGCCGGCGTGACCGCCGCCGACCACGATGACGTCGAATGAAGTTGGAAATAACATGATGGAGTTTTTAAAGCGGAGGGGATAAGGTCAAATTATAGAGTCTTTTTGCAGCTGCGACTTTTTTAGGCAAAAATATTCTGATTTTGTTCCACGTGAAACATTGAAAAAGGGCGCTGATCGTTCGACCAGCGCCCTCTTCTTTTGTTCCACGTGAAACGTTATCGCCTGATTACCACCTGATCCAGGCGTCGTATCCGGTCTTGGCGATCAGCAAGCACACCACCAGCAAGAACAGCTTGCGTACAAAGCCGCTGCCATGCTTCATGGCCAGGCCGGTGCCAATGATCGATCCCATGATCTGGCATGCGGCCATCAACAGTCCCAGTTGCCAGAGCAAGTGACCGCTATAGCCGAACCAGACAAGCGCGGCAAAGTTGCACGCGACATTGACGATCTTCGAGACCGCCGATGCGCTGAGGAAGTCGAAGCCAAATATGCGCACGAATAGGAAGATCAAAAAGCTGCCGGTACCGGGTCCGAAAAAACCATCGTAAAAGCCGATGGCCGAACCGATCAGCAGCGCCAGCATCTGCTCCTTCTTGCCGGTGTGTAGCGGCGCATGGATGCTGCCGAAGTCCTTCTTGGCAAATGTGTAGATTGCCACCAGGATCAACACCACCGGCAAGGCCGTGCGTAAAAAATCGGGCGACACCTTGGTGACCGTATAGGCGCCCAGGAAAGCAAAAACCAGCGCAGCAAACGCAGCAGGTGCAGCCACCGTCCACGCCACCGCCACCCGGCGCGCATAGCTGACTGCCGCCACCGAGGTGCCAAAAATCGATGCCAGCTTGTTGGTGCCGATCAGGGTTGCCGGCGCTGTATTGGGAAACACCGAAAAAATTGCCGGCATCTGGATCAGGCCTCCGCCGCCCACCACTGCGTCGACCAGCCCGGCGCCAAACGCTGCCACGCCCAAAATAAAATAATCCACCATGTCGCTGCCAGTTCCGTCAATTTGCCAAGGCTGTATTGTACGGAAGAAATAGCAGCTGGTCCGATGCCGGCATGGCATAGTCGAAGCCGGCGCGGCCAGGGGACAAGGAAGCGGGCCCCGCTGACGGGCACCTTTGCTCGGCGTCGCCGCTGACGGGGGGTACCACGAACAAGGAACGTCGGAGGGAGCAATGCCATGCCGATCGGGCATGGCTGACGCGACATCGATGCGGGACGGGCGGCCGATGCTCAAGTCCGCCGTGGTGCACGCGATCGTCCGAGCGGGCCGGAACTGATATGCCGAAGGATCTGTCGATGGATCTGTTAATGGATCCGCCGCTTGATGCGCGCATGCCGCGCCCACCTGAGCGGATAGCTGCATGGCAGCTATCCGAGCTGATGGCAGCTGACTTACAGCGAAATATCGACCGTTGTCCCGGTCACGGTAATGGCGTCGGCCGGCGCCGGGGCCGCGACATATGGCGGCAAATTGGCCGACGTCAGCGGCACCGTGTTATCGGGACGCGTGGTCGTGCGCACGACCTGAGACGGCGGCAAGGGCGTCCCCGCCGGATTGCGCAAGTGCGCCATCATGGTGTCGAGCGCGCGGAACAGATACACATTGAGCGGCACCAGGTATTGCGGCAGTGCATTGGTGAACGCGTCAAAGTGATTGCCGTTGGTTACCTCGATGTACCGCAGCTTGCTCGATCCACCTTCCGCTGCCGCGTTCAATCCCAGGTAGGCGCGCGAGTCGAAATTGACCACCATCAGCGTATCGCGGCGGCCATGGACGATGATGGCCGGCTTGCCGTGCAAGTCGGCGGTCGCCGTCACTTCGGCCGCGCCGGCCCGTACCCGCGCGCTCTGCTCGGCCAATGTCCCGGTCAAGGCGTTGCCGGTCACGGGATCGGTGCCGGTGGCCAGCGCGCGCAGGCACAGGAACCCGTCGAGCGACTGGTCGGGCTGGCCGGTGCTGGGCGACACGCCCAGGTTGTACGCGCGGGCGCCGTCCATCGAGTTCTCATAGATGGGCGTGCCGATGATGCCGTTTTGCGTGGCAAAGCTGGCGGCCTTTTGTGCTGGCGTAAATGGCGTGGGCGCGCCGGTCCCACCGACGGGGGCAAAGGTAAAGCCGCATACCCTGTCGTTGACGCCGAAGCGGCCGTAGGCATACGTGTAGGTCACGGCAACCAGCACATTGACCGGTGAATACGTGGCCTGCAGCACGTCGGAATCGGCCAGCCAGCCGTAGGCGCGCAACCGCGCCTGGGCATCGGCCTGCTGCGCGGCCAGGTCGGCACCGGCGAGCAGCCCCTTGGCCACCAGCGCGGCGCAGCGGCCGGGCGTGGCGGCCGTCGATGCGATGCACGGCTGGTACAGCGCCGCATAAGTGGAAAAATCGATCAGCAGCTTGCCCTGCCCCGTGACCGGCACGCCGTTCTGGCGCACCGAGTAGCTGGTAGTGTTCCTGGGCTGGATTTGCGGCTCGCTGACAGCGAGGCCGGAGATCAGGCCCTTGCGATCCTGCTCGGCTGCCAGCAACGCGGCAGCAGCGCCGTTGGACACGCTGGAACCGATGGTAATGGTGTTATGCGGCGTGAAGCGCACACGATGCTTGCCCTCCTTGATCGACTCGCCGTATTTTTCGTTCAGCACATAAAACGCGAACTCGACCGATTGCAGCACGTGCTGGCCCCAGTCCTTTTCCGGGTTCTGCTGCGAGTGCGCGTGCTTGAACGCGACGCGGCCCGGATAGGCAGCGGCAAACGCCGTGCGTTCCGCATCCGTGAGCACCGCTGCGAAGTTGGCGTTGAGGCCGGCGGTAGTGCGCGCTGCGCGCACGCCGTTACGCAGGTTCACGCTGTCGTCCTCGAATGCATACAGGCCGGTGCCGGTGCCCTTGTCGGTATAAGCCACCGCGCACTTGTGCTTCAAGCCCCACTCGCCCGCCGTGGCAATGGCGCCATACACCCCGCGCGAACCGCTCGAGGCGCCGGTGATGATGCAGGGGTTGTTGACATCGAAACTGTCCGGCACCTGCACCATCACGGTTACGTTCTGCTTGCCGCTGCCATCGTCCGCGTAGGCGATGTATTCGGTACCGGCAACCTTGCCCTCGCTGGTGGTCGGTACACCGTTGATATCGACGTTGGGGCCGTACAGGCGGCCGTAACCGGAATTGGCGGCGATGTCGGCAATCGCCCGGTAGTTGGCATAAATCGCGTTGCGGCGTAGCTCGGCCGGCGTGGGCGCCAGTGGATCGGCATAGGCCGGCACGGCGCCGGCCAGTCCGGTGGCGCCCAGGCCGCCGGTCAGCAAGTCGTCGCTTACCCCATCGTAGGTGGCGACGGCGATATCGCGCAAATAACGGGGAACCTCGTTGACGTCGCCGTCATGGTGGTTGCCGTGGTGCGAACCGCAAGCGCTGAGTGTCAAGGCGCCCAATGCAGCCAGCGCGCCCGCCACGGCCAGTACAAGTTGTTTGGTTTTCATGCTCATCCTTTTTACACAGGGGTGGAAGGTTACGGACGGAAAAACCCCGACCGATTGCCAAATGGAAATTTACTCCGCCCCAATGAAAAAAGCCGGGCAGATCGCCCGGCGTATGTTCTGGATCATGCCGGACGAACGGCCGGCTTTCGTCGTGTCCAGGCGATGAACTCGCCGATGATGCCGCGCCGGAAGGCCAGCACGCAAATGATGAAGATCAGGCCCACCACCATGTTGACCGCCTCGCCGATGGTCGTGAACCATTCGATGCCGCTCACCGTCGACAGGTAGATGCCCCAGTCGCCCAGTTTGTTTTCCAGCATGATGATGATCACGGCGCCCAGGATGGGACCGGCCAGCGTGCCCATCCCGCCCACCAGCGTCATCAGTACGACCAGGCCGGACATGGTCCAGTGCACGTCGGTCAGCGTTTCAAAGCCCTGCACCAGGACCTTGGCGCCGCCGGCCAGACCGGCCAGTGCGGCGGACAGGACAAATGCCAGCAGCTTGTATTTGTCTACGTCGTAACCGAGCGAGATCGCGCGCGGCTCGTTTTCCTTGATGGCCGTGAGCACCTGCCCGAATGGCGAATGCACGGTGCGCACGATCAGGGCGAACGAAGCGACCGCCAGCGCCAGCACGAAGAAATACAGGGTCAGGTCGTTGCCGAGATCGATCATGCCCAGCAGGCTTCCACGTGGAACGCCCTGCAGGCCGTCTTCGCCGCCGGTGAAACCACCGGCGCGCAGCGCCACGAAAAACACCATCTGCGCCAGCGCCAGCGTGATCATGGAAAAATAAATACCCTGGCGGCGGATGGCCAGCCCGCCCATCACCAGCCCCAGTCCGGCGCCGGTGGCCAGTCCCGTCAGCAACGCCAGTTCGACCGGCCAGCCCCAGACCTTGAGCGCGTTGCCCACCACATAGCCGGCGCCGCCAAAAAACGCCGCGTGGCCAAACGACAGCAAGCCGGTAAACCCGATCAGCAGGTTGAATGCGCAGGCGAACAGGGCAAAGCACAGCAGCTTGGCCAGGAAGATGGGATAGCCGATGAACGGCGCGGCCAGGGCGACGGCCAGCGCCAGCGTGTAACCGATTTTCTTGTTCATGCGGGTCTCCTTACTTTTCTTTGCCAAACAGGCCGGCGGGACGGATCAGCAAAATCACGACCATCACCAGGAACACCACCGTCGAGGAAAACTCCGGATACAGCACCTTGGTCAACCCCTCGATCACACCGAGACCGAGGCCGGTGAGAATGGAACCCATGATGGAACCCATGCCGCCGATCACCACCACGGCAAACACGACGATGATCAGGTTCTGCCCCATCAGCGGTTGCACCTGGATGATGGGCGCTGCCAGCACGCCGGCAAAGCCCGCCAGCGCGACACCAAAGCCGTAGGTGAGCGTGACCATCAACGGCACGTTGACGCCGAACGCTTCCACCAGCTTGGGGTTCTCGGTGCCGGCGCGCAAATACGCCCCCAGCTTGGTTTTTTCGATCACGAACCACGTGCCCAGGCACACCAGCACCGACGCCACCACGACCCAGGCGCGGTAGTGGGGCATGGTCATGAAACCGAGGTCGGTGGCGCCGCTCAATGCTTCGGGCGTCTGGAACGGCTGGCCCGAAACGCCGTAGAACGAGCGGAACACGCCCTCCACCAGCAAGGTGATGCCGAACGTCAGCAGCAAGCCATACAGGTGATCGAGCTTGTACAGCCAGCGCAACATGGTTTTTTCCACGATGATGCCGAAAGCGCCCACGATCAGGGGCGCCAGCACCAGCATCCACCAGTAGCTGAGGCCGAAATACGTCATCCCCATCCAGGCCACGAATGCGCCCATCATGTACAGCGCGCCGTGGGAAAAGTTAATCACATTGAGCAGGCCGAAGATCACGGCCAGGCCCAGCGACAGCATCGCGTAAAACGAACCGTTCACCAGTCCCAGCAAAAGCTGGCTCAACCATACAGTCAGGGGATAGCCGAGAATTTCCATGGTCGGGATCGCTTACTTCCACAGGCTGCACTTGGTTTCCGCCTTGGTGGCGTAGGCCTGGTCGCCAGGAATGGTGGCCACCACCTTGTAGTAGTCCCACGGATATTTTGCTTCCGACGGTTTTTTCACTTCCATCAGATACATATCGTGGACCATGCGCCCGTCGGGACGGATCACGCCGTTCTTGGCGAACATGTCGTTGACCTTGTTGGCCTTGAGCCAGGCCATGACCTTGTCGGCATCGTCGGTACCGGCGGCCTTCACCGCTTTCAGGTACTGGGCGGCGGCGGAATAATCGGCCGCCTGCAGCATCGACGGTTCCTTTTTCATTTTGGAAAAATAGCGCTTGGACCAGGCGCGCGTATCGTCGTTCTGGTCCCAGTACCAGCCGTCGGTCAGGTACATGCCCTGGGTGAGATTCAACCCCAGCGAATGGATGTCGTTGATGAAGATGAGCAGGCCCGCCAGCTTCATTTTCCTGGTAATGCCAAATTCGTTGGCCGCCTTGATGGCGTTGATGGCGTCGCCGCCGGCATTGGCCAGCCCCAGGATTTGCGCGCCCGACGATTGCGCCTGCAGCAGGAACGACGAGAAATCCGACGCGGACAACGGGTGCTTGACGGCGCCCAGCACCTTGCCCCCTGCCGCTTTCACGACGTCGGCCGTGTCTTTTTCCAGCGACTGGCCGAACGCGTAATCGGCGGTCAGAAAATACCAGTTCTTGCCGCCCTGCTTGACGATGGCGCCGCCGGTGCCGCGCGCCAGCGCAACGGTGTCGTAGGCGTAATGCACGGTGTACGGCGTGCATTCTTCGTTGGTGAGCCGGGCCGAGCCGGCGCCAATCGATATAAACACTTTTTTCTTTTCGGCCGCCACCTTGGCCATGGCCAGGCTGGCGCCGGAATTGGTGCCGCCGATGAGCATATCGACGCCCTGCTGGTCGAACCATTCGCGCGCCTTGGAGGCGGCAATGTCGGCCTTGTTCTGGTGGTCGGCAGAGATGAATTCGATTTTTTTTCCCCCGATGCTGCCGCCGGCATCGGCAATGGCCATCTTGATGGCTTCGGCGCCGCCGGCGCCGTCGATGTCGGTGTACAGGCCGGACATGTCGGTGATCATGCCGATCTTGATGGTGTCGCCCGAGATTTGCGCGTGCGCGGCTGCCGACAGGCAGAGCGTGCACGCGGAGAGTAGGACTTTGCTTTTCATGTGGTCTCCCGTGGTGTTGGACAAGGATGTGCTACACGCCGAGAAGCTCCGTCAATACTGGCATCTTGGCGCTGAGTTCGGATGCAACGAAGGTCTCGACGATCTGACCGTGTTCCATCACATAGAACCGGTCCGCCAGCGGAGCGGCAAACCGGAAATTCTGTTCCACCATGACGATGGTGTAGCCCCTGGCCTTGAGGGTCTTGATCATGCGCGCCAGGCCTTGCACGATCACGGGCGCCAGTCCTTCGGAGATTTCATCGAGCAGCAGCAGCCGGGCGCCGGTGCGCAGGATGCGCGCCACGGCCAGCATTTGCTGCTCGCCGCCGGACAGCCGTGTCCCCTGGCTGTGCCGGCGTTCCTCCAGGTTGGGAAACATGGCGTAGATGTCGGCCACCGACATGCCTTGCTGGTTGCTGGCGACCTGGGGCGGCAACATCAGGTTTTCCTCGGTGGACAGCGAGGCAAAAATGCCGCGCTCTTCCGGGCAATAGCCGATCCCCAGGTGGGCGATCCGGTGCGTGGGCAAACCGATTGCCTCGTTGCCGTTGACCTTGATCGATCCCTTGCGGGCGCCGGTCAGTCCCATGATGGCGCGCAAGGTGGTGGTACGGCCGGCACCATTACGGCCCAGCAAAGTGACCACCTCCCCCGGCTGCACCCGCAAATTAACGTTGTGCAGTATGTGCGATTCGCCGTACCAGGTTTGCAGGTTGGAGATGTCGAGTGCGGCAGTCATCAGTGCGCTCCTGCAAGCTGGTCGGCGCCAGCGTCGGTGCCCGAGTCGGTGCCCATATAAGCTTCCATCACCTGGGAATTGCACGACACTTCGGCATACGTGCCCTCGGCCAGCATGGCGCCGCGCTGCAGCACCGAAATCCGGTTGCAGATGCCGGACACCACTTTCATATTGTGTTCGACCATCAAAATGGTGCGCCCGGCCGACACTTTTTTGATGAGCTCGGTAACCCGGTGCACATCTTCGTGGCCCATGCCCTGCGTGGGTTCGTCGAGCAGCATCAGTTCGGGATCCATGGCCAGCGTGGTGGCAATTTCCAGTGCGCGCTTGCGGCCGTACGGCATGTCGACCGTGACGGTATCGGCAAAGGTGGCGAGGTCGACTTCGGCCAGCAACTGCATGGCGCGGTCATTGAGCGCATCGAGCTTGCGCTCGCTTTGCCAGAAATGGAAGCTGGTGCCGAGCTGGCGCTGCAAGCCGATGCGGACGTTTTGCAGCACGGTCAGGTGCGGAAACACGGCGGAAATCTGGAACGAGCGGATCACGCCCATGCGCGCAATCTGGGCCGGCTGCGCCGCCGTGATGTCCTTGTCATTGAATAAAATGCGCCCCGAGGTGGGCACGAGGAACTTGGTGAGCAGATTGAAACAGGTGGTTTTGCCCGCGCCGTTGGGGCCGATAAGCGCATGAATGTGACCGCGCTGGACCTGAAGGTTGACGTCGTTGACCGCTGTGAAGCCTCTGAATTCCTTGGTCAGATGCTGTGTTTCCAAAATGAAGCCTGACATCCTGTCTCCTTGTTTTTATATGCAAGGTACCGCTTTTTTTTCAGATCATACACAGTAAGAAATTCATCAACAATACAGTATAAATACGGTCCTCCTTTGATCTGCATCTAGGCAGACACCCTTGTATTTACTGGGTTACTTTGATGAGCTCGCTTAGTTGGGGATCTGCGGAACGGTGGGGAAACGTGGCCGACGCGCGGCGTCGAACCGGCAGGAATCACGTCGGTACGCGCCCGCCTGCCGAGGGTGGCAGGACGGGAAATGCATGGCACATCAGGCGGCGGCGATCTCCGCTACCAGCAATGCCACCAGCGCGGCGGCCGGCATCGCCCGCGCGCGCGCCACGCCGGTGCCGCACCACAGCGACATCATTTCGGTGTCGCCGCGTTTTGCCGCTTCGGCCCGGATCGGCGTCGTCAGCGCATTTTGTACCGGGTACGGCGGCAGGTCCAAGGCCACCGGCTCCAGCGTGCTCATCATGCGGTTGACCAAGCCGCGTGCATAACGCCCGGAAAATGTCCGCGTCAAGCGGGTGGGATGATCGCCGGCCGTGAGCAGGCGCTGCTTGTAATGCGGATTGATGCCCGATTCGTCGGTCACGGTGAATGCGGTGCCCATCTGCACCGCGACGGCGCCCAGCGCCAGCGCCTGTTTGATATCGGCGCCATCCATGAAACCGCCGGCAGCGATCACGGGAATATCCACCGCCGCCAGGACGGCCGGCAGCAGTTCCAACGTGGTCAACGTCGCGTCTTCTTGGCGGCCGATGAACGTGCCGCGGTGGCCGCCCGCTTCCGTGCCGGACGCGATCACGGCATCGGCGCCCCGCGCCTGCCAGGCCAGCGCTTCCGCCACATGGGTAATGGTGCCGATCACGACGATGCCGGCGTCATGCAGGCGGCGGACCTGGTCCGCACTGAGGATGCCGAACGTAAAACTGGCCACTGCCGGGCGCAATTCGAGCAACACCTCGAACTGCGCAGCGAAGTCCTCGCACCATTGGGTGGGCAGCGGCAAGGCGGTCCAGCCCAGCGACGTCCACAACGGCTTCATCGCGGCCACCGCCAGCGCCACCCGATGCGGGTCCGGTACCGGCGTTTCCAGCACAAACAAATTCAGGCAAAACGGTTGCTCCGTCAGGGCGCGGATGGCGGCCACGTGGGCGCGGATGGCATCGGGAGCCAGCAGCGAACACGCCAGCGAACCGAGGGCGCCGGCATTGGACACGGCCGCCACTTGCGCTGGTGTATTGCTCCCGCCGGCGGTCGGTCCCTGGATGATGGGATGAGGAAAAAGATCGAGCAAATTCATCGGTTTACACCCCCTCAAGGCTTGTGGATAACCTTATGGATATCCACAAGGGTCAAATGTGCGTAAACAAAATTTTTTTGGGGACCCGTTTTTTTATCCCAAAACAGTTCTGCGGTCATACAAGGCTTTGCTGCCCGCTTATACGGTCCGTAAACGCCTGATTTTAATCCAGAATGCGGGGTTATCCACAGAAAAGTGTCCACGTAAACAACTACTACTATTTTATATTTACTTCTTTAGAGTAAACCATGGAACATCGCTGCAGACCGCAGGCACGTCGTTCAGCGCCTGCAAACCGTTGAAATAGTATTTCGCCAACATCGTCTTTCCCCTATACTCAATTTGTGCAGTACAAAAAAAATCACGATTCGGACGTCCAACAGCGCTAGCCGGAGACAGATTGTCCTCTCAGCCTACCCATCTACGATCGCCCGCCTATCTGCGCTTTCGGCGCCGTTTGCTGACCGGTCTATGTTTGATGGCTGTACTCACCGTCGGCGTGGTGCTCACCCAGGTCCGTAATTCCTATGTGGAACGCCAACAGGCGTTGCAAAGCCAGAGCGATCATTACGTCAAGGCGATGGAAGCCCATGTCCTGTATTCGCTGCAATCGGTCGACCTCGCTTTGCTCGGTTTTGCCAATGCCATCAAGGTCTTGCCGCCCAACCAGTTGCAGTCGCGCGAAGCGATTTCCGAACTGTTATCCGCCCGCGCATCGAATTTCAATATCGATTACTGGCTGTCGTTTCTCGACACCCGGGGCAACGTCGTTGCCACCTCGCTCGATATCGACGTCACCAACCAGAATTACGCCGAGCGCGATTACTTCAAAGCCCATGTGAACAACGGCAACGGCAACCGGGTGTTTGTCGGCGCGCCGCTCTATGGCAAATACACGGGACAAAAGCTGTTTTTTCTCAGTCGCCGCGTGGAAAACGCCAAAGGGGAATTCATCGGCGTCCTCACGGCGCCGCTCGACGTCCGCCGTTACGCCACCGTCTTTGACGATTCGCGGTTCAGTTCCGATATTTCCATCACCCTGCTCCACCGCAACGGCCTGGTGATTGCCCGTTCACCCATGTTCGAAGAATCGTTCGCGCGCGATTTATCGGGCAGTGTGTTGTTCCAGCATGTTCGGCAGGCAAAAAACGGCACCTACAAAGCGGTCGGCATTATTGACGGCATGCATCGCACCTACAGTTACCGCACTTTCGAACATTTCCCGCTGGTGATGCTGGTCGGCAGCAGCGATGCGGAGGCGGAACGCCAGCAACGGCAAAGTTATTTTATTGCCAGCTCCGGCCTGGTGTGCTTGCTGTGCCTGATGCTGGCCGGCGCCCTGTATTCGCTGCGCACCTATTCGAAACAGGAAGAACGCGAAGTGCGCATCCGCGCGCTGTATGGCGCCAGCCGCGAGATGGAGCAAAAACTGCGCGCCAACGAAGAATCGATGAAGTTATCCGCGCTGCTGTTCCACAATATTGGCGAGGGCATGATGGTGACCGATGCCGAGGGCCGCATCCTGACCGTGAATCCCGCCTTTTCCATGCTGAGCGGCTACACGGAAAAGGAAGTGATCGGCCACCGCAGCTATGAGCTGACCGCCGGTCGCGAAGACCAGGCATTTTTTGCAAAAATGTACGTGGCCATGATGAAAACCGGCCAGTGGGAGGGCGAAGTCTGGCATCAGCACAAGGATGGCAAGGAATTTCTGGCGCAAATCCGGTTCGACACCGTGTATGACGAATTCGGCAATCCGTTCCGTTACGTCGCGCTGCTCAGCGACGTGACCGAAAAAAAGGCGTCCGAAGAGCGCATCTGGCGCCAGGCCAACTTCGACGGTCTGACCGGTTTGCCCAACCGGCGCATGTTCCATGAGCGGCTGCGCCAGGAGATGAAGAAATCGGACCGCGCCCGCCTGCCCATGGCGCTGGTATTTGTCGACCTCGATCATTTCAAGGAGGTCAACGACACCATGGGCCACGACAAGGGCGATCTGCTGCTCAAACAAGTGGCAGAACGCTTGAATGCTTCGGTGCGCGGCACCGATACCGTGGCCAGGCTGGGCGGCGACGAGTTTACTGCCATCGTCGGCGAGCTGCACAGCGCCAGCGATATCACCCGCACGGCACAGGAAATCCTGCGGCAAATGAGCACGCCGTTCGATCTGGACGGCGATGGCCAGCAGATTGCCCATATCTCCAGCAGCATCGGCATCACCTTGTACCCCGATGACGGCAAAGATGTCGAAACGCTCATGAAAAATGCCGACCAGGCCATGTATGCGGCCAAGGAAGATGGCAAGAATCGCTACAAAACCTATGCGCCTGTGAATAACGTTCTGGATATCCACAAGAAGAGTTGTGAGTAAGGGCCTGGTTGTCCCACGGCCGTCATTTTATACAGAAATTGTTACGGCGCTGGTACAACCGTTATGCGTGCGCT
>JBEVMD010000093.1:0-6569 GCA_040508835.1 Duganella sp.
CAGCGCCTCGCTGCGCCAGATCGACGATTACACGCACAATGTGCTGATGCAGGATGGCGAACGCTGGCTGGCGATGCAGGTCAACGACGGCCGCGCGGAAACCCGGGGCATCGAACTGGAGGCCAAGTTCCCGCTGCGCGCCGTGTTCAACGACGTGCCAGCGATCGACGTGCGTGCCAGCGTCAGCCGCAACTGGTCGCGCGTGGACAGCGTGCCCGGCCCCGATAACCGGCTCGACCAGCAGGTGCCGCTGAGCGCCACGCTGGGCGTCGATTATAAAAGCGCCGACGGCGCATTGAGCACCGGGACCAGTTTCAGTTTCCGTAACGGCGGCCAGGCCCGATTGACCGATATGCAGAGCGGCTACAATTCGGTGCGGCGCGATCTCGACATCTATGCTCTGTGGAAAATCGATAACCATAATAATGTGCGGGTGGCCGTATCGAATCTGCTGGCCCAGGATTACACTACCGAGTCCCAGTATGCCGATGCGTCGGGCACCTCGGCGCGTTCCACGGTCAATGCCGGCGAAACCCAGTTTCGTGTCACGGTCGAGCGTCGTTTTTAAAACACGCAGCAGGGCGGCGCCCGCCGCCCTGTTTATTGTAAAGTCGGCGGTGCACCGCTGCGCCATTCTCCCCGATAATCGCTTCCGCTGCGCCGGCGCTAAAGTCCGGCACGCTCCGATTCAATCGTCTTAATTGTTTCAGGTACTGCCTGCGATAAGCACCGATATGGCGCAAGCCTGACCGCGATTTGCCACATTCAGTTGTGGAAAATATTCATTTTTATAGCTATATTGGTATTTGTAACGCGTACCTCTGGAGAATCACGGCAAAATTATGGTAAATTGCGCGTATAAAATTCTCACACATTCTCACATGTGGTATTTTAGTAAGCAACCCACCGATAAGAAGGATACAAGATGACTACCTACCAAGAGTACAAAGCCAAGATCGCCGAACTGGAAAACCTGGCAGAAAACGCGCGTAAAAACGAAGTGTCGCAAGCGAAAGAACAAATCGCCACCATCATGCGCGATTATGGTTTGAGCATTGCCGACCTCGGCACTGTTACCAAGGCCAAGCCGGTCAAAACTCGCGCCCCAGTGCCGACCAAATACCGCGACGACGCCACCGGCCAAACCTGGACCGGCCGCGGCCGTGCGCCGAAATGGCTCG
Organism: Duganella sp.; assembly: GCA_040508835.1. Classification (GTDB taxonomy): domain Bacteria; phylum Pseudomonadota; class Gammaproteobacteria; order Burkholderiales; family Burkholderiaceae_D; genus Rugamonas. Next base: position 1,182 of record JBEVMD010000093.1, read on the forward strand.
AAGGTAAAGACAAGAATCAATTCCTGATTAAGTAAACCAGCAGGCAATGGGAATGGCGATGGCCGCGATAATCGCCCATGCAAGCGTCATTCCGATAGCCGGCACGGGTTATGTCGAATAATTCCGTGCCGGCCGATGTTTTGCCGGCCGATTCAACGGCCATTGGACGTGCGATGGCGCACGTTGCTTTTCTGATGAAAGGCGAACGTGCTACAGCCGGCCTGAGCTATTTCGTGCGATGATGGCGACATGGCATCGATTCCCCTTTTTCCCCTCAATACCACCTTATTTCCCGATGGGCATTTGCCATTGCAAGTGTTCGAAGTCCGTTATCTCGACCTGATCAAACGTTGTATCGAGCAGGAAGAAGAATTCGGCGTGGTTTCCCTGCTCGAAGGCAGCGAAACGCGGGTGCCCGATAAACACGATACCTTATCGGACGGCGGCACCATGGCCCGCATTACCGAATGGGTCTCGCCCATGCCGGGACTGTTACAGATATCGTGCATCGGTACCACGCGTTTCCAGGTGCGCTCGGCGCAACAGCTTAAACATGGTTTATGGATGGCCGAAGTCGATACTGTGGCCGAAGATATGGTCGTGCCGGTGCCGGCCGAACAGCAGGACGTGGCCAATGCGCTGGGGTCCCTGATACGCTCGCTGCAAAAGAAACAGATCTCGATTGCCAAAATGCCGCTGGCGCCGCCGTATCGTCTGGACGAGGCGGGCTGGGTCGCCAATCGCTGGTGCGAATTACTGCGTTTGCCGCAGGAAGAAAAACAACGGCTGCTGCTGCAGGAAAATCCCGTCTTGCGGCTGGAATTGATCCAGGACGTGCTCAGCGAGAACGGTCTGCTCGATTAACGGTGGCTGCGCTTTCAATAGCGCGTGTACAGCCAGCCCACAGCGGCGATATTCACCACGACCGTGATCCAGAAGGCGACCTGGAACGACCTCTTGACGGTTTTATGGCGCAGCCGGCGCTGCGCCAGCAGGCCGCCGGGCCAGCCGCACGCCAGGCCCAGCAACAGCAGGGTACGCTCTGGCACGCGGCGCGCACGCCGCACGGCCGCGGCCTTGTCGATCGCATAGACGATATAACACAGCACGCTGGCCACGCCATACACCGAGGCCAGCCATAGCCACAGCAGCCCCGGCGCCGCAGCCATCGTCAGAAGTAGGACAGGCCGAGCGCGGCCTTCACTTCATCGGCGGTTTTGGCCGCCACTTCGCGCGCGTGGAACGTGCCTTCCTTGAGCATCTGCATGATGTAACCCTTGTCCTGCGCCAGTTCCTCGCGGCGCGCGCGGATCGGCGCCAGCATTTCCTGCAGCACCAGTTCCAGGCGCTTCTTGACGATGGAGTCGCCCAGGCCGCCACGCACATAATGCGCTTTCATCTCGGCCAGCTTGTCCTGCTCCGGATCGAACGCGTCCAGGTAGATGAACGCGACGTTGCCTTCCAGGTGGCCCGGGTCTTCCACGCGCAGGTGCAGCGGGTCCGTGTACACTTTTTTGACGGCAGCCGTGATCTCGGCAGCGGTGGCGCCCAGGTTGATGGTGTTGCCCAGCGACTTGCTCATCTTGGCCTTGCCGTCGGTGCCCGGCAGGCGGCCGATTTCCGGCACCAGCGCCTTGCACTCGACCAGCACGTCGCGGTTGGCAATGCGGTTAAAGCGGCGCACGATTTCGTTGGTCTGCTCGATCATCGGGATCTGGTCCTCGCCCACCGGCACGATCGACGCCTTGAAGGCCGAAATATCGGCCGCCTGCGACGCCGGGTAGGTGAGAAAACCGGCGGGGATGTCGCGCTCGAAACCGCGCAGCGCGATTTCGGCCTTGACCGTGGGGTTGCGCTCGAGGCGGGCCACGGTGACCAGGTTCAGATAATAAAACGTCAGTTCGGCCAGCTCCGGAATCTGCGACTGGATCAGGATGGTCGACTTGGCGGGATCGATGCCCACGGCCAGGTAGTCGAGCGCCACTTCCACCACGTTGCGGTGCACCTTGTTGATGTCGTCCATATTGTCGGTCAGCGCTTGCGAGTCGGCCAGCATGATGAACTGCTTGTAATCGTTCTGGTAGGCCACGCGGTTGCGCAGGCTGCCCACGTAATGGCCGAGGTGCAGCGGGCCGGTGGGACGGTCGCCGGTCAGGATCACGGTGGGGCCCGTGGCGGCCTTGGCGGCATCGGTGGCGGGAGCGGCGGAAATAACTTGGGACGGGTCAGGCTGGTTCATCGGGCAGGATTCCTTGCGTGGCCCCGGTCCGGCGTGACGATGTAAAAAACGCCACCAGACAAGGGCGGCGTTGATAAAAATATCACATCACTATGGATAGACAGTGGCCGCGCTCGCTAGGAGCGGCGCCAATTCAGGCGGGGCAGCAATGTGGTGAAAAAATTCATGCCGTATGGTTGCAGTTCGGCGGCGGTCTGTCAAGGCGGCCGCGTGCGCGAGTGTCCCGCTTGCCGCAGTGGCGGATGCTGCGTTGCGCCAGACCGCATCCTTCGGTAGGATGAGCCTTCTGGCAATATTTTCCGAGGATTGTATGCGCGTTGCTTTGCTGTCTGTTCCGCTGTTGTCCACCCTGATCGCTGCCGCCGCGTCCCACGCCGTGGCCCAGACCGCGCCCATGGCGCCCGACATTCCCGCCAAATTCGAGGCGCTCACGCCCGACGCCGACTACGTCAAGCGCGAGGTCATGATCCCGATGCGCGACGGCGTCAAGCTCCATACCGTGATCGTGATCCCCAAGGCGGCCGGCAAGGACGCCAAAGCGCCCATCATCCTCACCCGCACCCCGTACAACGCCAGCGGCCGCGCCCAGCGCAACATCAGCCCCAGCATGACCGCCACCCTGGCCCAGGGCGACGAGGTGCTGGTCGATGCCGGCTATATCCGCGCCTTCCAGGACGTGCGCGGCAAGTACGGCTCCGACGGCGACTACGTGATGACGCGCCCCCTCAAGGGCCCGCTCAACAACACCCGCACCGACCACGCCACCGACGCCTGGGACACCATCGACTGGCTCGTGAAAAATCTTCCCGAGGCCAACGGCAAGGTGGGCATGATCGGTTCGTCGTACGAGGGGTTCACGGTGCTGATGGCGCTGACCGACCCGCATCCGGCGCTGAAGGCTGCCGTGCCGATGAGCCCGATGGTGGACGGCTGGCGCGGCGACGACTGGTTCCACAACGGCGCCTTCCGCGTCAACAACCTCCATTACATCGCCAGCCAGACCACGGCCAAGGGCGCCGGCAAGGCGCTGGCCACCGGCGTGTACGACGATTACGAGGGCATGCTGCGCGCCGGCTCGGCCGGCGACTACGCCAGGCAGTTCGGCCTCGACCGGCTAAATTTCACGCGCAAGCTGTTCGAGCATCCCGCTTACGACAGCTACTGGCAGCACCAGGCGCTCGACAAGATCCTGGCCAAAAAGCCGCTCAAGGTACCCACCATGACGGTGGTCGGCTACTGGGACCAGGAAGATATTTACGGCGCCTACGCCACGTACGCGGCAGTGGAGCCGCAGGACAGGGCCAATGACAAGAATTACCTGGTGGTGGGCCCGTGGCGCCACAGCGGCGTCAATTACGACGGCTCAAACCTGGGCGCGCTCAAGTTCACGGGCGATACGGCGCTCGAGTTCCGGCGCGACTACATGGTGCCGTTCCTCGACCAGTACCTGAAGGACGGAGCGCCGAAGGCCGATACGCCGCCGGTGCTGTTCTACCAGACGGGCGTCAACCGCTGGCAGCGCCTGAAACAGTGGCCGCTGGCGTGCGCCGACGGTTGCGCCGCGCCGTTGAAACCGATGTATCTGCAGGCCGGCTTCGGCCTCGGCTTCGACGCGCCCAAGGACGGCGCGGCCGGTGGCGCGTACGATGAATACGTGGCCGATCCGGCCAAGCCGGTGCCGTTCGTGCCGCGCCCGGTGCGCATGGCCGAGCGCAGCGTGTGGACGCCATGGCTGGTGAGCGACCAGCGCGGCTACTCGGACCGCACCGACGTGCTGACCTACGTGACCGGACCGCTGAAGGCGCCGCTGCGCATCGCCGGCGCGCCCATGGTGAACCTGTTCGCGTCCACCACGGGCACCGACGCCGACTGGGTGGTCAAGCTGATCGACGTGTACCCCGACGAGGTGCCGTCGCAGCCCGAGATGGGCGGCTACCAGCTGGCCATCGCGATGGACATCTTCCGTGGCCGCTATCGCCATAGCCTGGAAAAGCCGTCGCCGGTCACCGCCAATGCGGTGGAAAACTACCGCTTCGCGCTGCCCAATGCGAACCACGTGTTTTTGCCGGGCCACCGGGTGATGGTGCAGATCCAGTCGAGCTGGTTCCCGCTGTACGACCGCAACCCGCAGACGTACGTGGACAACATCTTTAACGCCAAGGCGGCGGACTATCAGAAGGCCACGCTGCGCGTATTCCACGCGGGCGTCCAGGGCAGCAGCATCGAGCTGCCGGTGGTGGACGTGCAATCGACTAGCGCGGACGCACCCCGCCCTTGAGCAGGTCCGGGCCGAAGTAGTGCACGTAGCCGTCCATGACGCTGTTGGTCCGGGCGGCTTTTTCCAGCGCGTCCAGCAGCTGCTGCTGGTCTTCCTTCGGCAGCGCCTTCGAGACATAGGCGCCGCTGTAGCGCCACGGCAGTTCGGCGATGGCGTCGGTGCGCAGCCGCGCGAACAGGCCCTGCACGCGCGGCTCGCGCCGGGCCACGCTGATCATGGTCGATGGCCCCATGATGGTGAGATCGGCGGAACCGGCGTGCAGCAGCCGCGCCACCGACGTCACATCCACTTCCACGAACAGGCGTCCCTGCTTGGCCAGTTCCGCCGTCAGCGCCATGTACCCCTCGCCGTAATCGAAGCCGCGCACCACGGCCACGCGCAGATCGCGCCGGTCCAGCAGGTCCTGCGCGCTGGTGACCGGCGCGTGGTTGCCCTCGACCGAAATGAGCATCGGGCGGGTGGAGATCAGCGGCACGAACGTGCCGTGCCGGTCGCGCTCCGTCGTGTGCGAGGCGGGAATCAGGATGTCGGCCTGGCCCAGGCCATACAGCGCCACCTGGCGCGCGCGCGGCACCAGCGCAAAATCGAAGCTGCAGCCGGCGCTGTCGGCCACGCCGCGCAGCAGGTCGGGATAGATGCCGCGGATGCCGTCGGCGGCCATTTGCACGCTGGCGCCGTTGGCCGACACGGGCACCGCGATCGGCCGCGAGCACCCGGCGGCCGCGCCGCAAGGGAAAGCCACGCCAAGCGCCACAAAGGCAATGGCGGCGGACAGGAAAGACTGGTTCATGGAGCGTGCTGTTCCGGATGATGGGTGAAATAACGGCGCGCGACGACAATGGCAACCACCTGCATGGCCGCGCACAGGAAA
>JBEVMD010000103.1:0-33809 GCA_040508835.1 Duganella sp.
TGCGTGAGGCTGTCCATGGCGCTGGCCGTCTGTTCGAGCGAACTGGCCTGCATCTCGGTGCGCGTGGACAGGTCCTGGTTGCCTGTGGCGATTTCGTGGGCGGCCGTGTCGATCGAGCGTACCGCGCCCAGGATGCTGGTGAGCGTCTGCGTCAGGTTGCCCATGCTCTGGTCGAGCAGGCGGGCGGTGTCGGCGATCTCGTCGCGGCCCGTGTTGGGGCGCCCGGCGCCCAGGCGGCCGGCGGCCAGCGCCATCACCACTTCGCCGATGCTGCGGATGTCGCGCAGCATGACGCGCCGCACGGCCATGGTCACGCCCAGCGACAGCGCAATCGACAGCAGCACCAGTGCGGCCATGGCCGAAGCGAGCGCGTGGAAGTCGGCCGTGGCGCGCTTGTGGGCTTGTTCGCTCAGGCGTTTTTCCAGGTTCGACAGCTGCGCCAGCTGGTCGTTGAGGAGCAGGAACTGCTTCTCGGCCTTGGCCATGGCGTTGGTGGCGATGCTCTGGTCCATCTGCGCCATGTCCATGGTCTCGAGCACGGCCTTGCGGTATTCGGCCAGCGCGCGCAGCGACTGTTCCACGTAGTGCCGTTCGTCGCCCTGGGTGGCGGCGCTGGCCAGGCGCCGCAGTTCGGACTCGATGCCGGCGTGGCGGGTCTTGATCTGCAGTCCCAGTTCATCGAGACGCGACTGCGCGAAGCTGCCGTTCACCCAGGCCAGCAGCTGGTAGATGTGGGCGTGCGCGTAGCGCGCTTCGCCGGCCACGTCGGCCGTGGTTTTCAGGCGCGCGGCGCGCACCTGCACCAGGTTTTCCAGCGAGGCGTTCTGGCGCACCATGCCGATCGACGCGGCGCCGGCCGTGACGATCAGCAGGACCAGCACCAGGCCGGGCGCGAGCAGCAGTTTGGGGCCGATTCGTAGTTTGTTCAGCATGGCGCTCTCCGTTGACGTCACTTTTTGTAGATGCCGGCTTCCAGCACCACGTCGCCCACGCGCAGGATGTAGGTGGTCTTCGGTTCCAGCTTGCCGGTGGCGGGATTTTTATACTGGTAATCGACCCAGCCGCTGCCCTTTTTGGCGGCCAGGTCGATGATCTCGCGGCGGTACTTCTTGCCGCTGGCGTCCGGCACGTCGGTCAGGTCCTTGCCCACGATGGACGGGTTGACCGGGTGCGCCAGCACGATGCCGGTTTTCAGGTCGCGGATGTCGACATACAGCGAACCCTGGATGAATTCCGGGTCCTTGCTGGCCACCTTGCGGATCATCTCGTCCTTGCCGTGGGCCTTGATGAAGGCGGCGCCGCGTTCGGCCATGGCGATCGCGTCTTTTTCGGTGGGGTCGGCAGCATGGGCGGGCAGCATGTGCAGCGACAGCAGGGCGGTGGCGGCCAAGGCGGCCAGTACGGGTTGCAGTTTCATGGCGGAGAATTCCTCGTAGAAGGGATGGAGATGGGAAACAGCGGTGTTGCTCTTATGAACTGTACGGCGCAGCACGACCCGGCAAATTGCGGCGTCGCAAGTTATAGCCACGTGGAAAGGAGGGCTGTGGCGGCCGGGCCACTTGCCGCAAGGCGCGAAATATTTCCATGAGTCAGTTGATATTGGGCAATTTAACGGAGCGGTGGTGGTCCTAGCATCGGGTCTTCGCCCTTTCACCGAGATAGGAACCTGCCATGACCATTGCGCTGCCCGCCAAGTTCAAACCGTTTATTCGCCAGACCATTTCCCATGCGCGCCAGTGGGAATGGCTCACGCCGGACCTGCAGGAAGCCGTGCAGGTCGTCTCGCACGTGCTGCCGTTCCGCACCAATGAATACGTGCTCGACCACCTGATCGACTGGAATAATATTCCCGACGATCCCATCTACCGCCTGGTGTTTCCGCACCGCGACATGCTGGCGCCGGACGACTACGCGCAGCTGCGCGAACTGGTGCTGGGCCAGGCCAATCCGGCCGCGCTGGCCGAGCTGGTGCGCAAGATCCGCCTGCGCATGAATCCCCATCCGGCCGGCCAGATGACGCACAACGTGCCGCGCGTAAACGATGCGCCCTTAAAAGGCTTGCAGCACAAGTACAAGGAGACGGTGCTGTTCTTCCCCAGCGCGGGCCAGACCTGCCACGCGTACTGCACCTTCTGCTTCCGCTGGCCGCAGTTCGTGGGCATGGACGATCTGAAATTCGACGCGCGCGAATCGACCGAGCTGGCCGCGTACCTGAAAACCCAGCCGCAGGTGACCGACGTGCTGATCACGGGCGGCGATCCGCTGATCATGAACACCCGCTCGCTGGAGGCGTACATCGAGCCGCTGCTGGCGCCCGAGCTGGCGCACATCCAGAACATCCGCATCGGCACCAAGTCGGTGGCGTATTGGCCGCAGCGCTTCGTGACCGACCGCGACGCCGACGATTTATTGCGCCTGTTCGAGCGGGTGGTCGCCAGCGGCAAGAACATGGCCATCATGGGCCACTACAACCACGCGGTGGAGCTGCGCCAGGACATCGCCCAGCAGGCCGTCAAGCGCATCGTCGGTACGGGCGCCACCCTGCGCATGCAGGGCCCCCTGATCCGCCACATCAACGAGGACCCGAAAAGCTGGGCCGAACTGTGGCAGACGGGCGTGCGCCTGGGCGCGATTCCCTACTATATGTTCGTCGAGCGCGACACCGGCCCGCGCGAATACTTCCAGCTGCCCCTGGCGCGCGCGCACGAGATCTTCCAGGCCGCGTACCAGATGGTGTCCGGGCTGTCGCGCACGGTGCGCGGGCCGTCGATGAGCGCGTTCCCCGGCAAGGTGGTCATCGACGGCATCGTCACCATCGGCGGCGAAAAGGTCTTTGCGCTGCAGTTCCTGCAGGCGCGCAATCCGGACTGGGTGCGCAAGCCCTTCTATGCCAGATTCGACCCGCACGCCACCTGGATGGACGACCTGAAACCGGCGTTCGGCAAGGACAAGTTCTTCTTCGAGGAGGAGGGCGGCTGCCGCAGCGAATTCGATATCGCCCCGCCCGGCCAGCGCAAGGTCATTCCCCTGATTCCCGCCAGCAGCGGCGGCAGCCGCGTGGCCAGCGGCTGCAACACCCCCACCGCCGCGTAGGTGCACGGTGCGCGCCGACATGGGCCACGTTGCCGGCCGCGCGGGCGCGGCGCCGCGACCTGCGCTGACGGGGCGGATGGTGTTCCTGCTGGTGTTCCTGCCGTTTGCGCTGGGCCACTACCTGTCCACCCTGATGCGCATGGTGAACGCCACGCTGGCGCCCTATCTGACCACGGCGCTGGCGCTCACGCCGGGGCAACTGGGCCTGCTGACCAGCGCCTTTTTTTTCGCGTTTGCGCTGGTGCAGCTGCCGGTGGGCGTGGCGCTGGACCGCTGGGGGCCGGCACGGGTGCAGCTGCCGATGCTGACCATGGCGGCGCTGGGCACGCTGGCGTTCGGGTTCGGCCGCGATTTTGCCGAGCTGCTGGTGGCGCGCGCCGTGATCGGCTTCGGCGTGGGCGGCTGCTTCATGGCGTCGGTCAAGGCGCTGTCCACCTGGATCGCGCCGGCGCGGCTGCCGTCGGTGCAGGGTTATCTGATCGCCGTCGGCGGCCTGGGGGCCGCGTCGGCCACGCTGCCGGTACGCATCGCGCTCGAGCATAACGACTGGCGCACCCTGTTCACGGGGCTGGCGCTGGCCATCATGTTGACCGGGCTGCTGATACGGTTGCTGGCGCCGCCGCAGGCGACCACCGTGCACCGCCAGTCGCTGCGGGCGGCCATGGGCGAAGTGCTGCGCCATCCGTCGTTCCGCGAGGCGGCGCTGCTGGTGCTCATACCGCACGCCGTGTTTTTCGGCATCCAGGGTTTGTGGATCAGCCGCTGGCTCAGCGACGTCGCCGGCTACGGCGAGGACCGCGTCAGCTGGCTGCTGTACCTGGGCATGGGCGCCGTGATCGTCGGCGCCATCGCGGTGGGCATGATCACCGAGTGGGCCGGCCGGCGCGGCGTGCGGCCGGTGCGCGTGGCCGCCGTGGGCGTGGCGCTGTTTATCATCGTGCAAGCCGGTTTTATCCTGGGCTGGAGTCCCGGCTACGCCGTGTGGGCGGTGCTGTTTACGCTGGTGGGATCGGTGACCGGCATCGACTACACGATGGTGGCGCAAAGCCTGCCGGGGCGCCTGACCGGGCGCGCGGCCACGTGCCTGAACCTGTTGATTTTCCTGGGCGCGTTCGCGGTGCAGGCGGGATTCGGGCTGGTGGTCGATTGCTGGCGTCCCGACGCGTCGGGCCACTATCCGGCGCAGGCGTACCAGGTGGCGTTCGCAGTGCTGATCGCGCTGCAGGCGCCGGGGCTGGCGTGGTACGGCTGGCGGCGCTGGAGGCGGCCGGCGGCTTCCGGTAAAATGGACCTCCACCCGGCAACCAGCTCCCGATAAGACGATGAACGACGTCCCATCTCCCGCATACGCCCAACCCGCCGCAGTCCTGGCCTCGCTGCCGCAGTCCTGGCAGGACTGGATCGCAGACAACCTGGCGCGCGGCTGCGGCGCGCTCGACATGGCCAACAGCATGGCGCGTTCCGGCCAGTACACGATGGCCGTGGCGCGCGCCGCCATCGACGAAGCGGTGCGGCTGCGCGCGACCGCGGACGGCGCGGCAGCCCAAGTGCCGGCCAGCGCGTTTGCGACGGCGCAGGCCATGCCCTACATCGATACCGCGCGCAACCGGATCGCGCTGGACGGCCGCGAGATCGACGTGCTGTTCGTGCTCAAACAGCCGCAGGTCATTTTGTTGGGCAATGTGCTGGGCATGGACGAATGCGACGCCATCGTCCAGCACTGCGGCACCCGGTACACCCGCTCCACCGTCACCGGCGAGGACGACGGCGCCAGCGTGGTGCACGAGGGCCGCACCAGCGACATGGCGTTCATCCAGCGCGGCGAGGCCGAGGTGGCCGAGCGCATCGAGCAGCGCCTGGCCGCGCTGGCGCACTGGCCGGCCGCGTGCGGCGAGCCGTTCCAGCTGCAAAAATACGCGAGCACGCAGGAGTACCGGCCCCACTACGACTGGCTCGATCCCGACACCAGCGGCCACCGCAGCCACCTGGCGCGCGGCGGCCAGCGCCTGGCCACATTCATCCTGTACCTGACCGACGTGGAGCAGGGCGGCGGCACGGTCTTTCCCGGGTTGGGGCTCGAGGTCTTTCCAAAGAAGGGGAGCGCGCTGTGGTTCCTCAACACCGACAGCAACCACCAGCCCGACCGCCAGACGCTGCACGGGGGCGCGCCCGTGGTCAGCGGCACCAAGATCATCGCCAACAAGTGGCTGCGCCAGGAGCGCTACGGCTGAACGGGTGGGGGCACGCCCAGAACCGGGCCGTGCAGTAGGTTGTTCGGCTGCCCCGGCGGTACAATGCCAGGTCCTGTACCAACCCGAAAGTGAATCATGAGACTTGTGCGCTACGGCCGCCCCGGCAAAGAACAACCTGGCCTGATCGACGACGAGGGCAAGCTGCGCTCCCTGGCCGCCGTGATCGACGACATCGATGCGGCGCAACTGGCCCCCAGGGCGCTGCGCAAGCTGGAAAAAATCGATCCCGCCACGCTGCCGCTGGTACGCGGCACGCCGCGCTTCGGCGTGCCGGTCAAGCATGTCGGCAAATTCATCTGCATCGGCCTCAATTACACCGACCACGCGGCCGAAGCCAAGATGGCGCTGCCCAAGGAGCCGATCGTGTTCCTGAAGGCGATCACCGCGCTGTCGGGCCCCGACGATCCGATCATGCTGCCCAAGGGGTCCAAGAAGACCGACTGGGAAGTGGAGCTCGGGATCATCATCGGCACCCGCGCGCAGTACGTCACGGAAGACGATGCGCTCAAGTACGTGGCCGGCTACAGCGTGGTCAACGACGTGTCGGAGCGGTCGTACCAGCTCGAACGCGGCCCGCAGTGGGACAAGGGCAAGGGCTGCGACACGTTCGGCCCGGTCGGCCCGTGGCTGGTCACGCCCGAGAACATCGGCGACGTGCAGGACCTCGACCTGTACCTGGAAGTGAACGGCAAGCGCATGCAGACCGGTAACACGTCCACCATGATCTTCACGGTGGCGCAGATCGTCAGCTACCTGTCGCAGTTCATGACGCTGGAACCGGGCGACGTGATCGCCACGGGCACGCCGCCCGGCGTGGGCATGGGGTATCCGAAGCCGCGCTTCCTGAAAAAAGGCGACGTGGTGCGGGTGGGCATACCCGGCCTGGGCGAGCAGCAGCAGGAAGTCATCGACTGGAAGCCGCGCCGCTAGGCAGCGCGGCCTGCCGCAGCCGGTCAGCGCGCGCTGGCCACGGCGGCACCGATGGCGGCATCGATGGCGCCATCAATGGCGTCCGCGAGGCGGCCGACGATCGCCTCCAGGTCGGCGTCGGTGGCAATGAACGGCGGCGCCAGCAGCACATGGTCGCCGTGGACGCCGTCGATGGTGCCGCCCATCGGATACGTCATCAGCCCCAGCGCCATCGCCTGCTGCTTGATGGCCGCGTGCAGCTGCAGGGCGGGATCAAACGGCTGTTTCGTGTCGCGCTCGCGCACCAGTTCCACCCCGACCAGCAAGCCGCGCCCGCGGATGTCGCCCACGTGCGGATGGTCGCCCAGCGCCTCGCGCAGCAGCCGGCGCAACGTGGCGCCGCGCACCGTCACGGCGCCCAGCAGGGCGTCGCGGCGGATCACCTGCTGCACCGCCAGCGCGGCGGCGGCGGCCACCGGGTGCCCCATGTACGTGTGGCCATGCTGGAACGTGCCGCTGCCGTCGCGCAGGCGGGCGACGATGGGCGCGCGCGCCAGCACCGCGCCTATCGGCTGGTAGCCCGCGCCCAGTCCCTTGCCCAGCACGACCAGGTCGGGCAGCGCGCCTTCCTGTTCGAACGCGTACATGGTGCCGCTGCGGCCCATGCCGCACATGACTTCATCGGCAATCCATAAAATCCCGTACTGGTCGCACAGGCGCCGCACGCCGCGGAAGTAGCCGGGCGTGGGCGGCACGGCACCGGCCGTGGCGCCCACCACGGTTTCGGCGCAAAAGGCGATGATGCGTTCCGGGCCGGTGGCGACGATGGTCTCTTCCAGCTCGCGCAGCAGGCCGGCCGTGTATTCCTCGGTGCTTTGTCCGGGCTCGCGGAAGCGGTATTCGAAGCAGGGCGCCACGCGCGGCACGTCCATCAGCAATGGTGCGAACGGGCGGCGACGCCACTCGTTGCCGCCGATGGCCAGCGCGCCCAGCGTGTTGCCGTGATAGCTCTGGCGGCGCGCGATGAACACGCTGCGCTGTGCATCACCCGCTTCGACAAAATACTGGCGCGCCAGCTTCAGCGCCGTCTCCATCGCCTCCGAACCGCCCGACACCAGGTACACGTGATCGAGGTCGCCCGGCGCGTCGCCGGCCAGGCGCGCGGCCAGTTCCTCGGCCGCCTCGCAGGTGAAGAACGCCGTGTGGGCGTAGGCGTTGCGGTCGATCTGGGCGTGCATGGCGGCCAGCACGTCCGGATGCCCGTGGCCCAGCGACGACACGGCGGCGCCGCCGCTGGCGTCGAGGTAGCGCCGGCCTTGCCTGTCTTCGACGACCATGCCGGACGCGCCCGCGACCACGGGCGGCGTCCGGCGCAGGTTGCGGTGAATGAGGTGGCCGAGGTGGGGGGTGTCGCGCATGGTGCGTCCTTTCTGCTGGATGTGTTGAGGTGTGACAGCCAGCAGACGATAGCGGGGTTCGGCTTGTCTTCTGTTGATCTATGCCGCACCATGACCAGATAACTTTACAAGGAGCAAGTTAATGACCGACCGCCTGGGACCGATTCCGTTTGCGCAGATGACCGCCAGCCAGCAGGTGGCGGCGCAGGCCGTGATCGACGGGCCGCGCGGGGCGTTATATGGGCCGTTCGTGCCGCTGATCCGCAGTCCGGAATTGATGTCGGCCGCGCAGCGCATGGGGGAGTATTTGCGCTACCGCAGCGCCATCGGCACCCGCCTGACGGAACTGGCGATCCTGGTCACGGCGCGCCAATGGAGCCAGCAGGTGGAATGGGCGATCCACGCACCGATCGCGCGCGAGTATGGAATATCCGAAGCAGTGATTGCGGCCATTGCCGAACGCCGGCCGCCGCCCGGGCTGCTGCCCGACGAGGCGCTGGTGGTGGCATTCTGCGAACAGCTGCAGCAGCGCCAGCGCGTGGACGACGCCACGTACGCCGCCGCGCTGGCCGCCTTCGGCGAGCACGGCGTGGTGGACCTGATGGGAATTAACGGCTACTACACGTTCCTGGCGATGGTGATGAATGCGGCGCAGACGGCAGCGCCGGCGACGGATGCAGCGCCGCTGCCCGATTGATGGTACGCGATCCCGCGACGGCGGGATCGGCCCGAAAACTTAAGCGAGCACCCGCTTGAGCCAGGCGCTGATGTCATCCACTTCTTCCTGGCACAGCGAATGCTGCATCGGGTAGTCGTGCCATTCCACCTGGTAGCCCCACTGCTGCAGCAGGTCGCGCGAGGCGGCGGCGCGGGCCATCGGCACGACCGGGTCCATGCGGCCGTGGGCCATGAAGATCGGGGTGGCCAGGCTTTCTTGGGTAAATTCGTTGGTGGCCAGCGGCACGATCGGCAGGTAACCGGACAGGCACATCATGCCGGCCAGTTTTTCCTTCTGGCGCAAACCGGTTTGCAGGGTCATGGCGCTGCCTTGCGAAAAGCCGGCCAGGATGATCTTGTCGTCGGCAATGCCGCGCGCTTTTTCGCGGGCGATCAGCGCTTCCACTTTCAGTTGCGACGCGCGCAGACCCGCCTCGTCTTCCTGGCGCCCCAGGTCGGTGGCGACGATGTCGTACCACGAACGCATCACGTAGCCGCCATTGACGGTGACCGGCATCGTTTCCGCGTTGGGGAAGATGAAGCGGATCGCCGGCAAACCGGCCAGGTCCAGTTCGTTCAACATCGGCACGAAGTCGTTGGCGTCGGCGCCCAGGCCGTGCATCCAGATGACGGCAACGGTCGGGTTGGCGCCGGTTTCTTTTTCGATGGTTTGCAGCAGGGTCATGATTTTCCTTGGGATGGACGGATCGCCGATTTCGGCCGGAACGCCTTGCACACGGCCGCATCGGTTTCCAGGTACGGACCGCCGATCAGGTCGATGCAGTACGGCACGGCGGCAAAGATGCCGCCGGCAATCTGGCCGCCGTCGGCGTCTTTCAAACCGCCCAGCGTTTCGGCAATCGCCTTGGGCTGGCCCGGCAGGTTCATGATCAGGGCCGCGTGGTCGGCGGTTTCGCGGATCACGGCCGTCTGGCGCGACAGGATGGCGGTGGGCACGAAGTGCAGGCTGATCTGGCGCATCTGCTCGCCAAAGCCCGGCATTTCCTTGGTGGCCACGGCCAGCGTGGCTTCGGGCGTGACGTCGCGCCGCGACGGACCGGTGCCGCCCGTGGTCAGCACCAGGTGGCAGCGCGCGCCATCGACCAGCTCCACCAGCGTGGCTTCGATCTGCGCGCGCTCGTCGGCAATGAGCCGCGTTTCCACGCGGTATGGCGTGGTGATGGCGCGGGCCAGCCAGTCCTGCAAGGCGGGGATGCCCTGGTCCTGGTACACGCCGCCGCTGGCGCGGTCCGAGACCGACACCAGGCCGATCACCAGCGTGTCGTCGGTGTTACGCGTCATCTTCTTCGCTGTCGGCGTCGTCGGTGTCTTCAGTGGCGGCTTTTTTCTTCTTGGCCTCGACCTGCTTGAGGATCTGGAAGATTTCGCGGTAGGCCTTGGGCGGCTTGTTCTCGGCCTGCTCCTTGCGGGCATTGCGGATCAGCGTGCGCAGGTGCTGCACGTCCAGCTCCGGGTTTTCTTCCAGCAGGACCGTGAGGGCCTTGTCGTCGGCCAGCAGCTTGTCGCGGCGGCGTTCCAGCGCGTGCATGGCGGCGGTATCGGATTTCGAGGCGCCCTTCCAGCCGTCGATGGTCTGCTGGATGGCGGCGATTTCCGCTTCGTCGAGCGTGCGCATCTTTTTGCCCACGAATTGCATCTGGCGGCGGCGGCCTTCGTGGTTGGTGATGGTCTGGCACTCGAGGATGGCGTCGCGCACGTCCTCGGGCATCGGCACGCGCTTGACGCGGTCGCGCGGCTCATTCACCAGCGCTTCGCCCAGCTTTTGCAGGGCGTCGACCTGGCGTTTCATCTCGGATTTGGAAGGGCGCTCGTATTCCTGTTCGAATTCGGTCGAGCTGAAGCCGACGGCGCCGCGGTTTGGATTTACCATATTATTAACTTTCGGTCCGGCGCGCAGCCGTCCCTGTAAACTGTGAACGACTGCTATGATACCCGTTTTAGTCTCCCACCGACGAAAAGTGCCCATGAGCGACCCCCATTTCAGCCACATTTTCGGCCATACCCAGGAACAGTTGCAGCAGCTGGCGCAGGACGTTCTGGGCTACGCCAAAGCGCAGGGTGGCACCGATTGTGCGGTCGATATCAGCGAGGGGAGCGGGCTGTCGGTGTCGGTGCGTAAAGGCAAAGTCGAAACCATCGAGCAGAACCGCGACAAGGGCATGGGCGTCACCGTGTACGTGGGCCAGCGCCGCGGCGACGCCAGCACGTCCGATTTTTCGCCGGCCGCGCTCAAGGCCACGGTGGAGGCCGCTTACAACATCGCCCGCTTCACGGCGGCAGACGACTGCGCAGGGTTGCCGGACGCCGACCTGTTCGAACTGGCGCCCCCCGACCTGCAACTGTTTTATCCGTGGGACATCGATGCGGCCGGCGCGGCGGCGCTGGCCCAGCGCGCGGAAGCGGCCGCGTTTGCCGTCGATCCGCGCGTGACCAACAGCGAGGGCGCGGGCGTGCACGTGCAGCAGTCCCACTTCGTCTCGGCCAACTCGCGCGGCTTCATGGGCGGCTACCCGTTTTCGCGCCACTCGCTGTCGGTGGCGCCCATCACCGGGCGCGGCGCCAACATGCAGCGCGACGACTGGTATACGTCGGTGCGCGATGCGTCGCGCATGGCCTCGCCCGAGGCCATCGGCCGGTACGCGGCCGAACGCGCGCTGGCGCGCCTGAACGCCCGCAGCATCACCACCCGCACCTGCCCGGTACTGTTCGAGGCGCCGCTGGCCATCGGCCTGCTGGGCGCGTACGTGCAGGCCACGTCGGGCGGCGCGCTGTACCGCAAGTCCACGTTTTTTGTCGACGCGCTCGGCCGGCAGGTGCTGCCGTCGCACGTGCAGATCCATGAAGACCCGCACGTGATCGGCGCCGTGGGCTCGGCCCCGTTCGACGACGAGGGCGTGAAGACCCGCGCGCGCGACGTGGTCAAGGACGGCGTGGTGCAGGGGTATTTTTTGTCCACGTATTCCGCGCGCAAGCTGGGCATGCACACGACCGGCAACGCGGGCGGCTCGCACAACCTGTCGCTCACGTCCACGCTCACGGCCCCCGGCGACGACTTCGCCGGCATGCTGCGCAAGCTGGGCACCGGGTTGCTGGTCACGGAATTGATGGGGCAGGGCACCAACTACGTCACCGGCGACTATTCGCGCGGGGCGTCGGGCTTCTGGGTGGAAAGCGGCGTGATCCAGTACCCGGTCGAGGAAATCACGATTGCGGGCAATATGAAAGACATGCTGGCCCAGATCGTCGCCGTCGGCAACGACACCTTGATGCGCGGGACCAAGCAGACCGGCTCCATTCTGCTGGAAAAAATGGTGGTCGGCGGCGCCTGATCCCGGCCGCTTATTTTTAATATTACTTGCAGAGTGCGCTGGCCGGCACCCCGCACGCGATCAGCCGTCCCACCGCGGGGTTGGCCAGGTAGTCGAGGTGGGCGCGGTCCGGCCGCTCCAGCAACCCCAGCCAGGTGGGCGCGTTCGACACCAGGATGTTGAACACCGCCACGCCAGCGCCCGCGTAGCGCTCGGGCGGCAGCGTGTACGACAGCACGTCGCCGGGATCGGTGAACGCCACCAGCGTCAGGCGCGCGCCGTCCTGGCGCCGGTCCGGGTCGGGACGCCGCTGTTGCAGCAGCTGTTGCAGGCTGTCGGGCGGCGCCGCCGGGGTTGCAATGGTGGATGGCGCGGTCGATGCCAGCGGCTGATTGGCCAGCG
This sequence comes from Duganella sp., assembly GCA_040508835.1. Taxonomy (GTDB): domain Bacteria; phylum Pseudomonadota; class Gammaproteobacteria; order Burkholderiales; family Burkholderiaceae_D; genus Rugamonas. The sequence goes on from JBEVMD010000103.1 coordinate 12,100, forward strand.
GCTGATCGGCCAGCGGCTGATCGGCCAGCGACAGCAGCGGGATCTGGTTGGCGGCCATCACCAGAAAACGCAGCCGGTCCACTAGCCGGCGGGCCGTCACCGCCGCGCGCGAGTCGGGCGCTTCCTGCGTCATGCGCAGCAGCGTATCGAACAGGATCTTGCTTCCCATGCTATGTGCAATCACCACCAGCGGCAGGTCGGCGGGCGCCGTGCTGTCGGCCAGCACGTGCAGGATGGCGTCGCGCATGCGCAGCTGGATCTGGTCGCGGGCCACGCCCTGGTAGATCAGGGCGTCGGGCAGGCAGTCGTCCACCAGCACGTCCTTGAAGCGGGCGTTGAGGCGGGGCCGCTGGTACGGGTACGGCGGCGCGCCGGTGCAGATGTCCGACTTGTCGGTCTGGTCGTAGCACAGCTGGCGTTTCAAGGGCGTGGTCAGCGGCGACCAGATCAGCGCGTTGAAGCGCAGGCGGCCGGCGCGGGTGTCCACCGAGGACGGGACGATCTCGATCGGGGCGGCATCGAGCAGTTGCCGGGCGGCAGGCGCAGAGGGGGCCGCGTTGGCCGCGGGGGGCGCTGTCTGCGATGGCTTCAGCTGCATTGCTAGCTGCGCCACCACCTGCGCGGCCCAGCGGGCGTCGTGGGTGCAGATGCCGTGCACCAGCAGCACGTCCGCTTCATGCCCTTGCGCCTGCGCGGCAAGATCGATCAGGCCGGGAAAGCGGGTGTCGGGGTCGAGGATGTTGGGGGGACTGAACGGCGTACTGCATGCTGCCAGCAGCGCCAGGAAAACGATGGTTGCCACTGCGCGCAGGGGGCGCGCCGATCGTGCATTGTTCATGCTGAACCTCCCGTGCCGGCGCACCATTGCGCCGGTAATGGTTCTGTGTATTTTTACGTCGCTTGCCCGCCTGGGGCCCGCACATGTGCGGGCACATGACCGATGCGGCCTACCGGGAGCTTATTGCTGCGCTACCAGGGTCTGCAGCACCGGTTGCAGCACTGCCTTGCCCAGCTCGGCGCTGCGGGCGCCGTTCCAGCCCGTGTCCGCGTCCGGATCGTTGGCGTTGTCCTTGAACGGCAGTTCCACCGTCAGCGACAGGCAACCGAACTGGTGCGTGATGTGCGGCGAGCCCATGGTCAGCGTTTCTTCCGTGTACGGCGTTTCACCGTAACCGTGCTCGTCCTGGAAGTCCGGGCTGGCGATCAGGAAGTTGTCGATGAAGTATTGCTGGCCTTCGGCCTGGTCCGGGGTCCAGGTCGGCAGCGATTCGCTGCCTGCCACGAACACGTACGGCAAGCCTTCGTCGCCGTGGATGTCGAGGAACAGGTCGCAGCCGGTTTCCAGCATCTTGTTTTTGACCAGGAATACTTCCGGGCTGCGCTCCATGGTCGGGTTCAGCCACTCGCGGTTGAGGTTGGCGCCGGCCGCGTTGGTGCGCAGGTTGCCGCGCACGGAGCCGTCCGGGTTCATGTTCGGCACCACGTAAAACACGGCTTCCTTCAGGCAGTTGCGGCCGAACGGGTTGGCCGGGTCGAGCAGCGCTTCGACCATGCCTTCCACGAACCACTCGGCCATCGTCTCGCCCGGGTGCTGGCGCGCGATGACCCACACTTTTTGTTCCGCGTCCGGGTCGCCGATCACCAGCATATTGAGGTCGCGGCCATCGATGGTGCTGCCCAGGTCGATCTGCTTGACCAGCGGCGACAGCTGGGCGTTGTCCAGCAGCGACAGGTGACGTTCCCACGAGTACGGCTCGAAATAGGCGTAATAGACGCTGTCGTATTCCGGCGTGTGGTTGATGGTCATGACGTCGCCATCGAACGTGGTGGGCACGCGGAACCAGTTGTCGCGGTCGTAGCTGGCCACGGCCTGGTAGTCTTTCCAGCCGTCCGGGTAGGCGGTCTGGCCGGCGTTCAGGAAGCGCAGCGTCAGCGGCGTGCCTTGGCCGCCCTGCACGCGGAAGTAAAACCACTGCGTGATGTCGGCGTGGGAATCCTTGCGGATGTTGAGGTCGATGGCGGCCGGATTGGCGGCGGAGATCACGTCGATGGCGCCGGCGTCGAACTGCTGGCTGATTTTGATAGGCATGTTGTCAAGTCCTGTGAGATTCAGTGTTGAAGCGCTGGTGGCGCCGTGCTGACATGATACAGCGTGGGGAGGTGGTTGGCCCGTGCCCCGCGGTGCGGCCGTCAGCGCAAGCCGCCGAACCGCGCATAGAAAGCGGCCTCGGCTGCCGGGGCATCCGGGTCTTCGCGGCGCAGCACGGTATCGACGTGCTGCTCGGCAGCCGCATGCACGGCCAGGTACAGCTGGCGCGCCAGCGCATAGGCCTGGGCGCCCGGCCACGGCGACGGCAGCAGCTGGGCCGGCAGTTGCGGGTCGTGCAGCTGCACGCGGCGGTACGCGTGGATCAGCAGGGTGCGGATCACGAACGCCTGCTCGGGCGTGATCGCATTTGCCACGTCGGTTGCCAATCCGTTTGCCGATTCGGCAGCCAGCGCGTCAAGGGTGGCAGACAAGGGGGCAAAGCGCGCCATGAAGGCCTGGTAGCCGGCCGCCACTGCGCCAACGTCCCAGCCGCTGGCCACCAGCGCATCGAGCGGCCGCGCGCCCACGCCCGGCACGGTGGCCGCGCGCACCACGAACAGTTTATGTTCCACTTTGACGCGCGCCAGCACTTCGGCCAGCGCTGCCGGTTCGGCCGCCGGGTGGCCCATGATGCCGGGCGCGATCACGCTGTAACCCTCCCACAGCAGTTCCTTGCGCACGGCCGTGCGCTCGGCGGGCGTGAGCGCGCCTTCGCCGTTGAGGATCAGGGTCCAGCTGCCGTCCCAGTGCGCATGCGGCGCGGCGTAGATGCGGCGGTACGCGTGCGAAAAACGCGTCATGGCGTCGGGCGTGATGGCGTAGGCGCTGCGGCGGCCGTCGCGGCGCGCGCCGAGCCAGCCTTCCTGCGCCAAGCGGAACACGGCCGTGCGCAGCAGCCGGTCGTTGACCCCGAACGGCGCCAGCAGCTCGATCAGGCTGCCCAGCCAGACCATGCCGCCGTGCGGCACGATGGCGTCGCCGAAGATGGTCACCACCAGCGATTTCGAGCGCGGCGGGTCGTGGGCAAGGAACTCGGTGATCCAGTCGGAGCAGTGCATGGCGGCCAGCAATTGATGAAAGCGTCAGTTTATCGGGTGAAACGGGTGGCGCGGCGACTGAATGCAAAAATTTGATATGAGTCAAAAAATCAGTAGCGTAAACGAATTGCGTATCGTATTATGATTCCAACGTTGTACAGAACATTGGAGGAGACGACATGTACGCACAACTGGTGGAGACCGGCCTGAGCGCGGTTCGTACGGCTGCCGAGATGGCCGACGACGAGCGGGCCTTCCAGGCGCGGATCGATGCGGGCATCCGCATCGAGGCCAAGGACTGGATGCCCGATGCCTACCGCAAGACCCTGATCCGGCAGATATCGCAGCACGCCCACTCGGAAATCGTCGGGCAGCTGCCCGAAGGGAACTGGGTCACGCGCGCGCCCACGCTCAAGCGCAAGGCTATCCTGCTGGCCAAGATCCAGGACGAGGCGGGCCACGGCCTGTACCTGTACAGCGCCGCCGAAACGTTGGGCACCACGCGCGACGAGATGCTGGCCGCGCTGCACAGCGGTAAAGCCAAGTATTCGAGCATCTTCAATTACCCCACGCTGTCGTGGGCCGACATGGGCGCCATCGGCTGGCTGGTCGACGGCTCGGCCATCATCAACCAGATCCCGCTGTGCCGCTGCTCGTACGGGCCGTATGCGCGGGCCATGATCCGGGTGTGCAAGGAAGAGTCGTTCCATGCGCGCCAGGGCTACGACATCATGCTGTCGCTGGCGCGCGGCACGCCGGAACAAAAGGCGATGGCGCAGGATGCGCTGAACCGCTGGTGGTGGCCGTCGCTGATGATGTTCGGGCCATCGGACGCCGAATCGGTGAACAGCGCGCAGTCGGCGCAGTGGCGCATCAAGCTGTTTTCCAACGACGAACTGCGCCAGCGCATGGTCGATCAGACCGTGCCGCAGGCCGAGTACCTGGGCCTGACCGTGCCCGATCCCGACCTGACATTCAACGCGGAGACGGGCCACTACGACTTCGGCGCCATCGACTGGCGCGAATTTTACGAAGTCCTCAAGGGTAACGGCCCGTGCAACCGCGAGCGCCTGCGCACCCGCGTGGACGCGTGGGAGGAGGGCGCGTGGTTCCGCGAGGCGCTGGTGGCGCACGCACATAAGCACACAAATAAGCAGCAAGCGGTCGGGGAGACGGCATGAGTACGCAACCGAGCAAGGAGTGGCCGCTGTGGGAAGTGTTCATCCGCAGCCAGCACGGCCTGGCGCACAAGCACGTGGGTAGCCTGCATGCGCCGGACCCCGAAATGGCCGTCAATAACGCGCGCGACGTGTACACGCGCCGCAACGAGGGCGTGAGCATCTGGGTGGTGCGCGCGGCCGACATCGTGGCCAGCAGCCCGTCCGACAAGGGCGCGCTGTTCGAGCCGGCCAACAGCAAGGTCTATCGCCACCCGACGTTCTTCCCGATGCCGGAAGAAGTCAAGAACCTGTGAGGTGGTCATGGACCCGAAAGTGAACTACCTGCTGCGCCTGGGCGACAACGCCCTGATCCTGAGCCAGCAGCTGTGCCGCCTGTGCGGCAAGGGCCCGGCGCTGGAGGAAGACATGGCGCTCTCCAACGTGGCGCTCGACCTGCTGGGGCAAACGCGCCTGTGGTACGCGTACGCGGCCGAACTGGAAGGTGCTGGCCGCGACGAGGATCGCCTGGCCTACCACCGCGACGCCCACGATTTCAAGAACTGCCTGCTGCTGGAACAGCCCAACGGCAATTACGCCGACACCATGATGCGGCAGTTTTACTTCGACACCTGGCATTATTTTCTGATCGCGGGCCTGACGGCAAGCCTGGACGCCCGCATCGCCGGCATCGCCGAAAAATCGCTCAAGGAAGTCACGTACCACCTGCGCCGCAGCGGCGACCTGATTGTGCGCATGGGCGACGGCACGGACGTGAGCCACGCCAAAACCCAGGCTGCCGCCGATGCGCTGTGGATGTACAGCGGCGAGGTATTCGGTTACGACGCGGTGGACCAGGCCATGGTGGACGCAGGCATCGCGCCGCCCGCCGGCGAACTGCGCGCGCAGTGGCTCGCGCACGTGGGCGAGATTTTTGCGGAAGCCACGCTGACCATGCCCCCAAGCGATGCCTGGATGCAGAGCGGCGGCAAGCAGGGACGGCACACCGAGCACCTGGGATTCATCCTGGCCGAGATGCAGTTCTTGCAGCGCGCGTATCCGGATGCGCAGTGGTGAGGGGGAAGTATGAGCACACCGAAAGCAGTTCCGTTGACCACGAACCTTCAATCCGTCATCCCGCATCGGCGGACCGCCGCAAAGGCGGACAGGGACTTCGATGAGGAACAGGTGACCGGCTGGCTCTCGGAAATCCCCGACCCCGAAATCCCCGCCATCAGCATCACCGACCTGGGCATCGTGCGCAGCGTGCGCGTGGACGGCGACACCTGCCACATCACGATCACCCCCACCTACAGCGGCTGCCCCGCCATGCAGGTGATATCGGAGGCGATTACCGGAGCGCTGCGTGACCAAGGCGTGCACCACGTCGTGCTGCACACCCAGCTCACCCCCGCCTGGACCACCGACTGGATGACCGCCAGCGGCAAAGAAAAGCTGCGCGCTTACGGTATCGCGCCGCCGGCCGAGCAGGTGATAGATATCAGCCGCCTGGGCGCCCATGCCGCCATCGCGCGCCGCGCGCCCAGACCTGCCATCGCGTGTCCGCACTGCGGCGCCACGCACACGGAGGTCACCAGCCAGTTCGGCTCCACGCCGTGCAAGGCCCTGTACAAATGCCTGGACTGCCGCGAACCGTTCGATTACTTCAAGTGTCACTGACATCATGAGCCAATTCCACCAGCTGACCGTCGCCCAGGTACGCCACGAAACCCGCGACACCATTGCCGTCACCTTTGCCGTGCCGCCAGAGCTGCGCGCCAGCTATGCCTATCAGCAGGGCCAGCATCTCACGCTGCGCGCCCACATCGACGGCGAGGACGTGCGCCGGTCGTATTCCATCTGCTCGGCGGTGCAGGACGACGCGCTGCGGGTGGCCATCAAGCGCACCCAGGGCGGCCTGTTTTCCGGCTGGGCCGTCGACCACCTGCAGCCCGGCGCCACGGTCGACGTCATGCCGCCGTCCGGCCACTTCAACGTGCCGCTGGACGCCGCCCACCGCAAGCACTACGTGGCGTTTGCCGCCGGCAGCGGCATCACGCCCATCCTCTCCATCATCAAGACCACGCTGGCGGTCGAGCCGCACGCCCGCTTTACCCTGTTTTACGGGAACCGTGCCTCGTCGTCGGTGATTTTCCGCGACGAGCTGGCCGACCTGAAAGACACGTACCTGGACCGGCTGCGCATCGCGTACGTGATGAGCCGCGAGCAGCAGGACATCGACCTGTTCAACGGCCGCATCACGAAGCAGAAATGCAGCGAATTCCTGCGCTACTGGGTGCGGGTGGAGGACATCGACGTCGCGTTCATCTGCGGCCCGGAAGACATGACGCTGGGCGTGGCCAGCGCGTTGCAGGAAGCGGGCATGCCGAAAGACGCCATCAAGGTCGAACTGTTTGCCGCCACCGGCGCCAATGCCCCGCGCCAGCGCGCGCGGGCAACGGCTGCCGCTACCGCGCACCAGGCCACCGAGGTCACCGTCATCATGGACGGCAACGCCACCAGCTTCACCATGGAGCAGGACAAGGAGTCGCTGCTCGACGCCGGTCTGCGCGCCGGCATCGACATGCGGTACTCGTGCAAGGGCGGCGTGTGTTCCACCTGCCGCTGCAAACTGGTGGAGGGCACGGTGGACATGGACATCAACTACGCGCTGGAAGACTACGAAGTCGCGCGCGGCTTTGTGCTCAGTTGCCAGAGCTTCCCCACCACGGGAAAAGTCGTGATCGATTTCGACCAGGCCGAATAAGCACCTCACGGAGACACCATGAACTACGAGAACATCCTGTTCCACATCGGCGAAGGCGTGGCCACGCTCACCCTCAACCGCCCCGACAAGTTGAACAGCTTTACCCAGGCCATGCACGAGGAAGTGCGCGACGCGCTGCGCAAGGTCGGTGCCGACAAGAGCGTGCGGGTGCTGGTGCTCACCGGCGCCGGTCGCGGTTTTTGCGCGGGGCAGGACCTGTCCGACCGCACCATTTCCAACAGCGCGACCGGCGCCAGCAGCGCCCGTCCGGTGGACCTGGGCGATTCGGTGGAAAAGAACTATGCGCCGCTGGTGCTTGCGCTGCGCGCCCTGCCCATGCCCGTGATCTGCGCCGTCAACGGCGTGGCGGCCGGCGCGGGCGCCAACCTGGCGCTGGCCTGCGACATCGTGCTGGCCGCCAGTTCGGCGTCGTTCGTGGAAGTGTTCTGCAAGCTGGGACTGATCCCGGACACGGGCGGCACGTACTTCCTGCCACGGCTGGTGGGCACAGCGCGCGCCATGGGCCTGGCCATGCTGGGCGAAAAACTCACTGCCGAAAAGGCCGAGCAGTGGGGCCTGATCTGGAAAGCGGTGCCCGACGCCGAACTGGCCGTGGAAACGGCCAAACTGGCGCGCCACTTCGCCAGCGCGCCCACCCAAGGCCTGGCCTTTACCAAGCAGGCGATCCACGCCAGCGCCCATAACACGCTGCAGCAGCAGCTCACGCTCGAATGCGCGATGATGAGCGAGCTGGGGCGGACCGACGACTACCGCGAAGGCGTGGCTGCCTTCATGGAAAAGCGCGCACCGCACTTCAGGGGGAAATGATGGCGGCGCTTTCCAGAGAACGCGCCATCGCGGTCATCGGCAGCGGCGCCATGGGCGCCGGCATCGCCCAGGTGGCCGCCGTTGCCGGCTACACCGTCAAACTGTACGACAGCCGTCCGGAGGCCGTGGCCAGGGCCATGTCCGATATCGCAGCGGCCCTCAACCGGCAGGTGGACAAGGGCCGCATGTCCGCCGTGGACGCTGCTGCCGCCATCGCCCGCGTGACGGCCGCGCTGGCGCTGCAGGATGTCGCGGGCGCCGCCCTGGTCGTGGAAGCGATCGTGGAAAAGCTCGAGGCCAAGCGCGCGCTGTTCGCACAGCTGGAAGCGATCGTTGCCGACGACTGCATCCTGGTCACCAACACCTCGTCGATCTCCGTCACGGCCATTGCCGCCGGGCTGCGCTTGCCGGGCCGGCTGGCGGGCATGCACTTCTTTAACCCGGTGCCGCTGATGGCGCTGGTGGAAGTGGTGCAGGGCCTGGCCACCGACGCGGACGTCGCGCAAAGCGTGATGGATACCGCCGCCGCATTGGGAAAAAGCCCGGTGCTGGCGCGGTCCACGCCCGGCTTCATCGTCAACCGCGTGGCGCGCCCGTACTATGCCGAAGCCTGGCGCCTGCTGGCCGAAGGCGCCGGCGATGCAGCCACCATCGATGCCGTGCTGCGCGAGGCGGGCGGGTTCCGCATGGGGCCTTTCGAGCTGATGGACCTGATCGGGCATGACGTCAATTTCGCGGTCACGAATTCGGTGTTCCGGGCGTACTTCCACGATCCGCGCTTCACGCCGTCCGTGCTGCAGCAGGAGCTGGTGGACGCCGGCTTCCTCGGCCGCAAGACGGGGCGCGGCTGCTATCGCTACGGTGCCGGGGAGCTGGCGCCGCCGCCGCAAGCGGAGGCGCCACAGCCTGCGCCCGACTACGTGAGCTACACCCAGGATGCAGGCGCCGTCGCTGCCCGTGCGCATCCGCACGGCGGCGCGGTCACCGATGCGCTGGCAGCGCGCCTGCGCGCCAAAGGCATCGACGTGGCGCACCGCAAGCCGGCGGACATCCGCCAGCACACCACCGACGATGCACCCGCGTTCCACTGCAACGGCGCCGCCGTCTACCTGACCGACGGCCGCAGCGCCACCCGGCGCGCTGCCGATAACCACCACCCCGACACCGTGCTGGTCGACCTGGCGTTCGATTACGGCAGCGCCACCCGCATTGCGGTCGCCTGCGCCGACCAGTGCGCGCCCGCCGCGTACCACGCCGTGGTGGGCCTGTTCCAGGCCGCCGGCTTGATCGTCACGCGGCTCGACGACGTCCCCGGCATGGCTGTCATGCGCACGGTGGCCATGCTGGCCAACGAGGCGGCGGACGCCGTCAACCAGGGCGTGTGCAGCGCGGCCGGCGCGGACACCGCCATGCAACAAGGCGTCAATTATCCGCGCGGACCGCTGGCGTGGGCCGACGCCGTGGGCATCGGTCATATCGTCGACGTGCTGGCCAACCTGGCCGCCAGCTACGGCGAGGACCGTTACCGCGTGTCGCCGCTGCTGCGCCGCAAACACGCGGCAGGAGCCGACATCCATGCCTGACGCTCTGCCGGAACATACCGCCCAGGCGCTGGCCGAACGCGTGGCCGCCGCCATGTATGCGCGCGACACCGCCTCGCAGGGACTGGGCATGACGCTGGACGCCGTGGGCCCGGGCCGTGCCACCATGTCGATGACCATCCGCGCCGACATGCTCAACGGCCACCAGGGCTGCCACGGCGGTTTCATTTTTTCGCTGGCCGACAGCGCCTTTGCGTTTGCCTGCAACAGCCATAACCTGGTCACGGTGGGCGCCGCGTGCACCATCGACTACCTGGCGCCGGGCCGGCTGGGCGATGTGCTCACCGCCACGGCGACCGAGCGTGCGCTGGCCGGCAAGAGCGGCGTGTACGACGTGGCGGTGGTGAACCAGGACGGGCGCACCATCGCCCTGTTTCGCGGCAAATCGCACCGCGTGGCAGGCACGGTCGTGGATGCGGCCCCCGGTACAGAATAAGGAGGAGAACCACATGGTACGACGCATTCCCGAACCGTCCGAGCTGGAGCCCATCGAGCGCGCCAGCCGCGACGAGCTGCAGGCGCTGCAACTGCAACGCATGCGGTGGACGCTGCAACACGCTTACGACAACGTGGCCCATTACCGCGCCGCGTTCGACGCCGCCGGTGTCCATCCGACCGACCTGGTAACGCTGGCCGACCTGGCCAAATTCCCGTTCACGGGCAAGAAGGAGCTGCGCGAGAACTACCCGTTCGGCATGTTCGCCGTGCCGCGCGAGCAGGTGGTGCGCGTGCACGCGTCCAGCGGCACCACCGGCAAGCCCACCGTGGTGGGCTACACCCAAAACGACATCGACACCTGGGCCGGTGTGGTGGCGCGCTCCATCCGCGCAGCGGGCGGGCGGCGTGGCGACATGGTGCATATCTCGTACGGCTACGGCCTGTTTACCGGCGGCCTGGGCGCCCACTATGGCGCCGAGCGCCTGGGCTGCACGGTGGTGCCCATGTCCGGCGGCCAGACCGAGCGCCAGGTGCAGCTGATCGAGGATTTCAAACCGTCCATCATCATGGTCACGCCGTCCTACATGTTGAACATTATCGAGGAATACCAGCGCCAGGGGCTCGATCCTGCCGCCAGCTCGCTCAAGGTGGGCATCTTCGGCGCCGAGCCGTGGACCGATGCCATGCGCCGCGAAATCGAACAGCGCGCCGGCATCGACGCAGTGGATATCTACGGCCTGTCGGAAGTGATGGGCCCTGGCGTGGCCAGCGAGTGCATCGAGAGCAAGGACGGGCCCGTGATCTGGGAAGACCATTTTTACCCGGAGATCATCGACCCCGAAACGGGCGAGGTTCTGCCCGACGGCGAGGAGGGCGAGCTGGTATTCACGTCGCTCACCAAGGAAGCGCTGCCCATCATCCGCTACCGCACGCGCGACCTCACGCGGCTGCTGCCGGCGACGTCGCGGTCCATGCGCCGCATCGGCAAGATCACCGGCCGTTCCGACGACATGCTGATCATCCGCGGCGTGAACGTGTTCCCGTCGCAGATCGAGGAATTGATACTCAAGATGCCGCAGCTGGCGCCGCAATACCAGCTGATCATCCGCCGCGACGGCCACCTCGACCAGCTGGACGTGGTGGCGGAACTGCGGCCCGACGCGGGCAGCCGGTTGGCAACCGAGGTGGCAAATGAGCTGGCAAATGAGCTGGAAGCGCGCATCAAGACCCACGTGGGCGTGACCACCCGGGTGCGGCTCGTGGCCGCCAACGGCATCGAACGCACGCTGACGGGCAAGGCCCGCCGCGTGGTGGACCAGCGTCCCAAGCACTGAGGAGACCATATGAACGAACCATTAGATGCCTACATCTGCGACGCCATCCGCACCCCGTTCGGCCGCTACGGCGGCGCGCTGGCCAGCGTGCGCACCGACGACCTGGCCGCGCTGCCGATGGCGGCGCTGATCGCCCGCAACCCGCGCGTGGACTGGGCCAAGGTGGACGACGTGTACTACGGCTGCGCCAACCAGGCGGGCGAGGATAACCGCAACGTGGGCCGCATGGCCGCGCTGCTGGCCGGCCTGCCGGTGGACGTTCCCGCCAATACCATCAATCGCCTGTGCGGCTCGAGCCTGGACGCGGTGGGCATCGCCGCGCGCGCCATCAAGTCCGGCGAAGCGCAGTTGATCATTGCCGGCGGCGTGGAAAGCATGACGCGCGCGCCGTTCGTGATGGGCAAGGCCGACAGCGCCTTTGCGCGCAGCGCCAGGATCGAGGACACCACGATCGGCTGGCGCTTCGTCAATCCGCGCATGAAGGAGCAGTACGGCATCGACAGCATGCCCGAGACGGCGGAAAACGTCGCTGCGGCGTTTTCCATCAGCCGTGCCGACCAGGACGCGTTTGCGCTGCGCAGCCAGCAGCGCTGGGCTGCCGCCCACGCGGCCGGCGTGTTCCGCGACGAGATCGTGCCGGTGTCGCTGCCGCAAAAAAAGGGCGAGCCGAAGATTTTCGACACCGACGAACACCCGCGCCCCGACACCACCGCCGAGACGCTGGCCAAACTCAAGGGCGTGGTGCGCCCGGACGGCAGCGTCACTGCCGGCAATGCCTCGGGCGTCAACGATGGCGCGTGCGCCATCCTGCTGGCGTCGGGCAGCGCGGCCGAACAATACGGCTTGCGCAGGCGCGCCCGCGTGCTGGGCATGGCCTCGGCGGGCCTGGCGCCGCGCATCATGGGCTTCGGACCGTCGCCCGCGTCGCGCAAGGTGCTGGCACAGGTGGGGCTCACCATCGCCCAGATGGACGTGATCGAATTGAACGAGGCGTTTGCCGCGCAGGGCCTGGCCGTCACGCGCGACCTGGGCCTGGCCGACGATGCGCCGCACGTCAATCCCAACGGCGGGGCGATTGCCATCGGCCATCCGCTGGGCGCCTCGGGCGCGCGCCTGGTGCTCGCGGCCCTCACGCAGCTGGAGCGCACCGGTGGCCGCTACGCGCTGTGCACCATGTGCATCGGCGTGGGGCAGGGCATCGCGCTGGTCATCGAAAGGGTAGGCTGACATGGTCAAGGTCTATGAAATCAACGGCATCGTCCCCGTGGTGCACCCCACCGCCTACGTCCATCCCAGCGCAGTGCTGATCGGCGACGTGATCGTCGGCCCGCGCTGCTACATCGGCCCGCTGGCCGCGCTGCGCGGCGACTTCGGCCGCCTGATCCTGGAAGAAGGCACCAACCTGCAGGACACGTGCGTGATGCACGGCTTTCCCGGCGCCGACACGGTGGTGGAAGCCGACGGCCATATCGGCCACGGCGCCGTGCTGCACGGCTGCCGCATCGGCCGCAATGCGCTGGTCGGCATGAACAGCGTGGTGATGGACAACGCCGTGATCGGCGCCGAATCGATCGTGGCCGCCATGAGCTTCGTGCGCGCCGGCATGGAGGTACCGCCGCGCAGCATGGTGATGGGTTCACCGGCAAAAATCACGCGCGCCGTGCGCGACGACGAAATCGCCTGGAAGTCCGGCGGCACCGCCCAGTACCAGGAGCTGGCCGTGCGCGCCATGACCACCATGCGCGAAGTGGACGCGCTGGCCGCGCCGGAACCCGACCGCCAGCGCATGGCGTGGGATACCGCGCTGCCGCTCCACCTGCACAAGAACGCCTCGGCATAAACGGAGACCCGGACATGACACCCACCCTGCAAAGCCTGATCGGCGGCCGCTGGATCGGCCGCGAAGCGGCCACGCCGCTGCACAACGCATTGAACGGCAGTGCGATTTTTCACACCCACGCCGAGCAGATCGACTTCGGCGAAGCGGTCCACTACGCGCGCAAGACGGGCGTGCCGGCGTTGATGCAGCTGGACTTCCAGCAGCGCGCCGCGCGCCTGAAAGCGCTGGCGCTGTACCTGCTGGAACGCAAGGAAGAGCTGTACGCGATCTCGCACCTCACGGGCGCCACCCGCGCCGACAGCTGGGTCGATATCGAAGGCGGCACCGGCACCCTGTTCGCCTACGCCAGCATGGGCGGGCGCGAGCTGCCGTCGTCCAACGTGCTGCACGAAGGCCCGGCCATGGCGCTCGGTAAGAATGGCGGCTTTGCCGGCACACACATCCTGGTGCCGCGCGGCGGGCTGGCGGTGCACATCAACGCCTTCAATTTTCCGATCTGGGGCCTGCTGGAGAAATTTGCGCCCAGCTTCCTGGCCGCTATGCCATGCATCGGCAAGCCGGCCACCGCCACCAGCTATCTGACCGAAGCCGTGGTACGCATGATCCACGCATCGGGCCTGCTGCCCGACGGCGCGCTGCAGCTGGTGATCGGCAGCACGGGCGATCTGCTGGACCGGCTGGACGGCTTCGACGCCGTCACCTTCACCGGCTCGGCCGACACGGCCGCCAAGCTGCGGGTGAACCGCAACCTGATCGCCAACGCCGTGCCGTTCACCGCCGAAGCCGACTCGCTCAACTGCGCCATCCTGGCGCCGGACATCACGCCCGACGATCCCGAGTTCGACCTGTTCGTCAAGGAAGTGGCGCGCGAGATGACCGGCAAGGCAGGGCAGAAGTGCACGGCCATTCGCCGCATCATCGTGCCCGATACGCTGGTCGATGCCGTGGGCGCGCGCCTGCGCGAGCGCCTGGCAAAAATCAGCGTGGGCGACCCGTCGGTCGATGGCGTGCGCATGGGCGCACTGGCCTCGAAAGACCAGCAGCGCGACGTGGCCGGCCGCCTGGCGCAGCTCGCGCAGGGCAACGAGGTGCTGTTCGGCGAGCGCGATGGTTTTAGCCCGGTGGGCGACGGCGTGGCCGACGGCGCGTTCTTCGCGCCCACGCTGCTGCTGTGCCGCGACGGCATGGCCAACGATGCGGTGCACGACGTGGAGGCGTTTGGGCCCGTGAGCACCATCATCAGCTACCACGGCATCGACGAAGCGCTCGCGCTGGCCGCGCGCGGCAAGGGTTCGCTGGTGTCCACGCTGGTGACCAGGGAGCCGGCCATTGCGGCGTACGCCGTGCCGATGGCGGCCGCGTCGCACGGCCGGGTATTGATCCTGGACCGCGAGGCGGCGGTGGACTCCACCGGCCACGGTTCGCCGCTGCCGCAACTCAAGCACGGCGGCCCGGGACGCGCGGGCGGCGGCGAAGAACTGGGCGGCATCCGCGCCGTGCGCCACTTCCTGCAGCGTGCGGCGGTGCAGGGCTCTCCCACCATGCTGGCGGCGGTCACCGGCGAATACGTGCGCGGCGCCCGGGTGCAGGAAAGCGAAGTGCACCCGTTCCGCAAGCACTTCGAGGAACTGCACATCGGCGACTCGCTGCTCACCCACCGCCGCACCGTCAGCGAAGCGGACATCGTCAATTTCGGCGGCGTCTCGGGCGACTATTTTTATATGCACTTCGACGAGATCGCGGCCCGCGACACGCAATTCGGCCAGCGCATCGCCCACGGCTATTTTGTGCTGTCGGCGGCGGCCGGGCTGTTCGTATCGCCCGCGCCCGGACCGGTGCTGGCCAACTACGGCCTCGATAATCTGCGCTTCGTGGCGCCGGTGGCCATCGGCGACACCATCCGCGCGCGCCTGACCTGCAAGCGCAAGGTGGACCGCAACCGCACCGACGACAAGGGCGTAGGGCAGGGCGTGGTGGCGTGGGATGTGCAGGTGACCAACCAGCGCGACGAACTGGTGGCCAGCTACGACATCCTGACGCTGGTGATGAAGCGAGGGTAAGCTCAACCCCGGCAACCCCCCGGCCTGGCCGTGCGGGGGGACGCTTGCGCCGCTTTCCTTTTCCCCGCCCGCGCTGCACAATGGCGTTTTCCCTAACGCAGGCGGCACGCATGGCGATCTTCACCAAGACTCAATTTGTACTGAACCCGGTCGACAACCCGCGCACGTGGGCCACCTTCGGCGTGGCGGTGTTATGCCTGGTGCTGGTGGGACTGCTGCCGCGCGGATTCGACTTCGTGGGCATCGTGCGCATTGCCATGCTGGGCGTGGCCGGCTATATCGGTGCGGCGGCTATCGAGCACCTGCCCGTGCGCGGCACGGTGGCCGTGGCGGACGGCACGGCGTTCCTGGCGCGCATCGCCATGTTCGGCTATGTGCCCACCGGCGAGTCGACGCAGGGCCAGGTGTTTACGCACCGCAGCGCATCGCCGATGCGTCATATCTACAGCCCGATCGTGGTGGGCCGCACGGTGGGCAGCGCGTTCACCGCCACCGTGCCGCTGCGCTTTTACCGCGCAGTGAAGGACTTGAAAGCCTAAAGGTTCTGGCCGAACGGATCGTCGATGCTGTGCGCCGGTTCGGTGAACCATTTCGGACCTTGCGCCGTCATGTAGAAATGGTCCTCGTGGCGCACGCCGAATTCGCCGGGGATGCAGATCATCGGCTCGTTCGAGAAGCACATGCCCACGTCCAGCGGCGTTGTGTTCCCGCCCACCAGGTACGGCCACTCGTGGATATCGAGGCCGATGCCGTGGCCCGTGCGGTGCGGCAGGCCGGGCAGCTTGTAGCCGGGACCGAAGCCGTCCGCCTCCAGCGACCGGCGCGCCGCCTGGTCCACCTGCTCGCACGGCACGCCCAGCTGTGCCGCCTCGAACGCCGCCAGCTGCGCCTTTTTCTCGCTGTTCCATACCGACCGCTGACGCTCGCTGATGGCGCCGTACACGTACGTGCGGGTGATGTCGGAAATGTAGTTGTGCAGCTTGCATCCGGTGTCGATCAGCACCGTGTCGCCCGGTTTGAGCGTCTGCACGTAGCTCACGCCGTGCGGGTAAGCGGTGGCTTCGCCGAACAGCACGATCACGAAGTACGAGCCGCTGGCGCCGACCTTGCGGTGGGCGCGGTCGATGAACGCTTCCACTTCGACGGTGGTGATGCCTTCGTGGAGGATGGACGCCGCCGCCACGTGCACCGCCATGGTCATGTCCTTGGCGCGCTGCATCAGCGCGATTTCGGCGGCGGACTTGCGGGTGCGGCAGTGCGCCGTCACCAGGCTGGCGTTTTCCAGCGCATAGCCAGCGGCCAGCGGACGGATGCCGTCATAGATGAAGAACGCCGCGCTCTCGCAGATGCCCACCCGCGGCGCCGCGCCTGCGGCAGCGGGGGCGATGCCCATGCGCTGCAAGGTGTCGATGAACAGCTGGTACGGGCTTTCGTGCTCTTCCCAGCAGTTGACGGGGCCGTCCACCAGCATGAAGTCCTTGAGCGTGCTTTCCTCGAAGGCCGGGGCGATGTACTCGATGGCGCCGGTGGCCGGCAGGATGGCGCCCACCATGCGTTCGCTGGCATGCCACCTGGTGCCGGTGAAATAGGTGAGGTTGGCGCCGGCGTTGATGTAGATCGCCGCCACGCCCTGTTCGCGCATGAAGGCTTGTGCGCGCGCCACGCGTTCCAGGTGTTCTTCCTTGCCAATCGGGACGGCGCCTGCCGTCATGTCCGACAACGAGGCCAGCGCCTCTTCGATGGTCTTGCCGCCTATGGTCATGTGCTCATTCCTCTTACGATAACGGGGAAGATGATAGCAGCATCGGTCCTGCATTTGTCATTAAGCGGTAATAACCAACGGTTAGTCTTCCGCATCGCATTTTTTACAATCAGGAAGCTACAATGCCGCATCCAATTCGCTGGTCCCCGCGCCTCATGCTGATCCCCACTGCCATCGCCATTGCCGTCACCTTTGTCGCCTGCGGCGGCGGGGGCGGCGATCCGCTGCAGAACAACGTGCCGCCCCTGCCGCAGGGACGCTGGATCGCCGGCGACCTGCACACCCACACCACGCAATCGGCCGACGCCGACGCCAGCCAGACGCTGGACAAGGTGCTGGCCAAGGCATTTACCACCTATGGCCTGGACTGGATGGCGGTGACCAACCACCTGCGCGTGTCCACCCGCGACGACCAGGGGAAAACGCTGGCCACGCCGATCCCGATGGCGGTGGGCATGGAGCGCTACGAACTGCCGCGCCTCCAGGCGCTGCAGGGCGCCAGCTATCCCGCCAAGCTGGTGTTCTCGGGCTTCGAATGGGACATGCCCACCCACGACCATATCGGCATCGGCATCTTCGAGGGGACCGACAAGCTGGCCGTCAGCACCAAAGGTGCGCGCGAATTCGAATACCTGTTCACCACGCGCGAGGCGTCGATGTTCGATGCCGCCGACGTCGCAGCCTGGAAGGCGAAGTACGGCGAGACGCGCTACAACAAGACCGCCGACGACGCCCTCAAGGCCATCGGCTGGCTCAAGGACCATTACCCGGACAGCAGCTACGCGGTGATCAACCACCCGTCGCGCAACAAGGGCAGCTACACGGTGGAAGACTTCCGCCGCTTCAACGATATCGCGCCCAACATCATGTTCGCCATCGAAGGCATGGTGGGCAACCAGATGGAGCCCGACCGCGGCGGCTACACGGCCGCCTACACGGCGGAGAATGCGCCGCTGCGCGCCTATGGCGGCGTCGATTACGTGGTGGCGAAAGTGGGCGGCACGTGGGATGCGCTGCTGGGCGAAGGGCGCCGCGTGTGGAACCTCACCGACTCCGACACCCATTTCAAGATCGTGGGCGGTAACAGCAGCGGCTACTTCCCCGGCGAGTACGCAAAAAACTACGTGTTCAATGGCGCCACCGGCGCGCCGATGGCAAAGGACCTGCTGCAGGGACTGCGTTCCGGGAAGATGTTCTCGGTATACGGCGACCTGATCGACGCCCTGGACTTCAACCTGGCCGGCGCCGGCAATCGCAAGGAAATGGGCGGCGAACTGACGGTGGCCAGCGGCGAGAAGGTGACGATCACGATCCGCTTCAAGAGCCCCGCCAAAAACAACTATGAAAAGCCGGTGGACAGCGGCGCAGCCGCCAACGTCAAACCGGTGGTGGACCACGTGGACCTGATCGTGGGCGACGTGGGCGCCAGGGCGGCGCCAGGCACGGCGGCGTACGCGGTGGCCACCAACGCCAGCACCAGGGTGGTGAAACGCTTCACCAGCGCCGACTGGAAGGTGGACGCCGATGGCTACACGACCATCAGCTACGAAACCACCGCATCGCGCAACCAGTACTTCCGCCTGCGCGGCACCAATCTGGGCGTGGATGTCGCCGGCCTGATCCAGGCCGGCGAACCGCTGGCCGACCAGCGCACCGCCACGCTAGACAACACCCAGCGCTTCAACGACATCAACGACCGCAACTACCGCAGCCTGTGGTTCTATTCGAACCCGGTGTTCGTCACCGTGAAGTAGCCGCCTTCGGCTGGTCGGCGCGGGGTTCATCGACATCGTCGCCGACGTTGATGGCGGCGTAGGCACGCTGCACGGCCACGGCTTCCTGCGAGCCGGCGCCGTACAGCTCCTGCGCCGCCTCCAGCACCTTGGCGCGCGCGATGGCGTAGTTGGTGCTGGACGTGAACTTGGTGGTCAGCGCGCGGAACCAGATGCGGTAGGCCTTGTCGTTGCCGATGCCGGTCATCGCCTGCGGCGACTTGACCAGGTATTTGCTGTACGCGTCGCTGGCCATATCGGCGTTCGATCCCTGCGACAGGAAGTAGAACATGCGGTTATTCGGTCCGCTCGAATAATGCACGTCCAGCTTTTTGAGGGCGCTGCTCCAGGCGTCCGGGCTGCTGCCGTCGCGGCTGGGTTTTTGCATGAAGCGCAGCGGTTCCCCGGTGCGGCTGATCTCTGCGCCCACCTGCCAGTCGTTGCCCTTGGCCGGTATCACCGCGCCGGTGCCGCCCGCGCGCGCATACGCTTCCACCATTTCGCCGCCGATGTCGGAGTGCGATTCATTGAGGCCGCCCGATTCGCCCGAGTACACCAGGTCCGCCGTGGCGGCGGTCACGCCGTGCGACATCTCGTGGCCGATCACGTCGATCGATCCCAGGTTGTAGAAGTACCGGCCGCCGTCGCCGATGAACATGCATTTGCAGCGGTCGTCGTAAAAAGCGTTGTCGTAGTCCTTGTCCACGTGGACGGCAATGTGGGTGGCCGTGTTGTTGCCATCGAGGGACTGCCAGCCGAGCGCATTGCGGTTGGCGTCGTAGGTGTTCATCAGGCCCCAGAACGCGTTGACGGCGGCTGTCTGGCCGTTGGCGTCGAGCGTGGCGCCGCCGCTGTACTGCTTGCCGTCGCCCCAGGTATTGCTGCCGCCGGCATACACCTCGCCGGGATCGGGGTTGTACATCGAGCTGTGGTCGGCGTTGGTGATGGCCATGCCGCCGAAGCGCCCGCCGGTGCCGCGCGTGGCGTCGAGCATGCGGAACTTGTCGCCGCTCTGCGAGGTGCTGAGCGCCACCACGCCGTTGTACTGGCTGTTGCCGACGCCCTGTGCAGATTCGGCGGCGGTCTGCAACGCCTGCCACTGGTCGATAACGGCGCCGGTTTTGGCGTTGACGATGGTGTCGTAATACAGCGGCTGCGGTGGCGATAAAGGTGGCGATAACTGAGCACGGCGCGCCATGCGGGTCTTGACATAGTAGGCCAGTTCGTAGCGCTCCACCACTTCTTCCACGTCGAGCGCATTGAGTTCGGCCTCCGACTTGGCGGTGGCCGTTGCCGTGCGGGCGGTGGCCACGATGGGATAGAGCAGCAGTTCGGCGGTGGGCGGCCAGCGGTGTTCGGCGCCGGACGATGCCGGCGCTGTCGCGCGCACCGCCACCGCGATGGCCTGCTGCGGCGACAGCGCCGGTTTGATGTCGATCGGCGTGGCGGCCAGCGACGGCGTACGGGGGCCGGCGCCGGGCCGGCGATCGGTGACCGACACGCTCACGATGGCGCCGCCCTGGTCGGTGACCACCACCGATTCCGAACCGAACACGCGCAAGCCCTGGAACGT
Source organism: Duganella sp. (assembly GCA_040508835.1). GTDB lineage: Bacteria > Pseudomonadota > Gammaproteobacteria > Burkholderiales > Burkholderiaceae_D > Rugamonas. Next base: position 32,358 of record JBEVMD010000103.1, read on the forward strand.
GTGCTGGGCGCGCGTGATCTGCTGGCCGGCGGCGCCGGGATGGTGGGCGCTGATGCGGAAGCTGTAGCCGCGCGCCGGCACCAGGTTGCGGGCCTGGTCCAGCGCCGCCAGCCGGGCCACCAGGGTGGCGTTTTGCTGCGGCGTGGGGTAGGCCAGCGGCCCGGCCATCATCGGTGCGGCAGCCGGTTGCGCGACGGCGGCAGTGGTGGTCGCCACGGTGGCCGCGGTGACGGTGGCGGCCAACAACAGGGAAGTGTGCAGATTCATCTTTTCCTCCTGAATCCGGATTCCAGCGGGCATCGGATGATGGCGCTGAGGCCGCCTGAGCGGACAGCTCACGCTAGATCGGAGGGGAGGGAGGGGTACTGTGGCAGATCAAATAGTGGCGGCAAGATTGCCGCCACTAACCATGTTGCTTACCTGGTGATGAGGCTGACCTTATCGATCACGAACGAGGTTTGCTGCGAGGAATCCTCGGTGGCCGTGAACGACAGCGTCACGTTCTGGCCCCGGTAAGCGGACACGTCGAGCGTGCGCAGCTGGTAGCCGTCGGCAGCATTGGCGTTCGAATACGTTGCCAGCGTGCCCAGCACCGCGCCGGCGCTGTTTTTCACCGCCACCACCTGCTTGTCGTACGGGCGGCTGCCCCGTTCGTCGGTGTCGATGTGCAGCGCAAAGGTCAGCGTGGCGCTGGCGGCCGAAGCAGGGATGGACACGCCCTGGCTCAGCGTTTCCGTGGTCCGTTTGCCATTGCCTCCCAGCCAGGCGTAGCGCGAGCCCTCGTACGCCCGTTGCCCGTTGAATTCGCCGATGGCCCCGGTGGCGCCGCTCCAGCCCGTGGCGCCCGCTTCGAAGCCGCCGTTGGCGATGCGCTCGGCCGAGCCGCCGCCGCCGCTCACCACGGTCAGCGTGGCCTCGGCCGACGTGGCCGTGTGCGGCGGCGACGCGGCGTCCTTCGCCACTGCCTTGAACACGGCGCCGTAGTCGGTCGTCTTGGCCGTCAGCGAGTAGGTGGGGCCGGTGGCGCCGGCCAGCAGCGCGCCGTTGCGGTACCAGGTGTACGTATAGGGCGCCGTGCCGCCGCCGGCCGCCACGCTGAACGACGCGGTGGCCCCGGCCGCCACGGTCACGCTGGCCGGCTGGGTGGTGATGATCAGGCTGGAGCCGGGCGCCGTTTCATCGACGTCGTTACCCACGTTGATGGCCGCATACGCGCGCTGCACGGCAATCGCTTCCCTGGACGTGGCGCCGTACAGGTCCTGCGCCACCTGCAGCACCTTGGCGCGGGCGTCGGCGTAGTTGGTGGACGACGTGAACTTGGTCGTGTTGGCCTTGAACCAGATGCGGTAGGCCTTGTCGTTGCCGATGCCGGTCATGGCGGCCGGCGTGCGCGTCAGGAAGGGGCTGTGGTAATCGCCGGCCGGATCGGCCCTGGAGCCTTGCGACAGGAAG
>JBEVMD010000124.1:0-7058 GCA_040508835.1 Duganella sp.
GACCCGCAGGGACGCAAGGTCGATGAAGTGCGCTTCCCGTGCGCGAACATCACCAAGCCGGCCTTTGGCGGCGCCGACCTGCGTACGCTCTACGTCACCAGCGCGCGCAAGGGACTGGACGCCACCGAACTGGCGCAACAGCCGCTCGCCGGCGGCCTGTTCGCCTGCAGCGTCGACGCGGCCGGCCTGGTTGCGGGCTTCCTCTCCCGGCGTATCCCACAGCGCTCCCGGGCGCGGGGTGCGCCCCCCGCCCGGCACGATGCAGTTGACGCGGATGTTATCCGGTCCGAGGTCGCGCGCAAGCCCGCGCGTCATGCCTTCGATGGCTGCCTTGGCGGTCATGTACAGCGTCAGGTCCGGCAGCGCCAGGTGCCACGAGATGGAACCGAAGTTCAGGATCACGCCGCCGCCCTGCGCCTGCATGCCCGGCGCCACGGCCTGGGCACAGAAGTACTGGTGGCGCAGATTGACGGCCATGCGGTTTTCCCAGTACTGCGGGGTCACTTCCGCCAGCGCATGGCGGTCGTCGTTGGCGGCGTTGTTGATCAATACGTCGACCGGGCCGATGGCGGCAAACGTCGCCGCCAGTTTCGCCAGGTCGGTCAGGTCGCACGGCACGTACACGGGCGGCACGGCCAGGCCGGCCAGGTTTGCTTCCAGCGCGCGCGAATCGGCGTCCGCGATGTCGAGGAAGTGCACCTGCGCGCCCTGGCGGGCAAATGCCTCCACCATGCCGGCGCCGATGCCGCTGCCGCCACCGGTGACGACCACGCGCTTGCCGGCCAGGCTGGGGTAGATCGCCTGTTCGAATTTGGCGTTGGGCTTGGGCTGCATTGCGGACGGCACGCTGGCAGCACGGGCCTGATTGAGCAGCGCGCGGGTACCGAAGGTCCACGGCGCGATCTGGTCGCTGCGCTGCACGGTGTTCACCAGCGCGCCCAGCGACGGCGTGGAAATGGTCACGCGGTCGCCCAGGTGGTGGGTGAAACCGCCGCCGGCTGCATCGCGGTCCTTGATGGGCGAGAACATCGTCCCCAGGAACAGCATGAAGCCGTCCGGGTACTGGTGATGCGCGCCGCAGGTCTGGCGCACCAGGTCGAGCGGGTCGCGGCTGATTTCGCGCATGCGGCTGCTGCCGTCCAGACGGAAGTCGTCGTCGCGGCCTTCGATCAGCATGCTCACTTCCGCATTGCGCACGGTGTCGATGGTGAAGTGTTCGTCGAACAGGCGGATGAACGGGCCGATGGCGCACGAACCGTTGTTGTCCTTGGCCTTGCCCAGCAGGAGCGCGCTGCGCCCTTCGATATCGCGCAGGTTGACGTCATTGCCCAGCGCCGCACCGAGTACGCGCGCCTGGCTGTTGACGGCCAGGACGATTTCCGGTTCCGGGTTGTTCCATTTCGAATCCGGATGCAGGCCCACGTCCGCGCCCGTGCCCACGGCGGACATGGGCTGCGACTTGGAGAACACTTCGGCATCCTTGCCGATGCCCACTTCCATGTACTGCGACCACAGGCCGCGCGCGATCAGGTTTTCCTTGAGATTGATCGCTTCCGGCGAGCCGGGACGGATGGCCGACAGGTCGGAGCCGATGATGGTCTGGATTTCTCCCCGCAGCGCGGACGCGCGCGACGGATCGCCCTTGGCCTGCTCTTCGATCACGCGTTCCAGCAGGCTGACGGCAAACGTCACGCCGCAGGCCTTGACGGCTTGCAGGTCGTTGGGGGCCAGCAGTTTGGGAAGGTCAGCATCGGGCGCACCGGCCAGCGCATGGGCCAGCAGGGTGTGCACGGCGCCCAGCGATTCGCCGGGCGCGCTGCGCGCGACGTCGAGCGCATCGTCGCGCTCGAGCAGATCCGACATGGTGGGGGCGTGGGCGGTGATGTCGAACACCTCGCCGTGACGCACTGCCACCACGCGGGGTGCATTGATTTTGCCATTACGCCAGACACGGCCCACCAGCACTGCGCGGCTTACGTCGTCCGGCAGCATTGCATTGATATTATTTTCCAAGGTCTCTCTCTCTCCAAGCGTGCATGCAAACTGCGAGAGGATTTTGACCTTATTCACTGGTAGCGGCAATTATGAAACTCACCAAGCGCGTTCATGATTTACGCGTGAGACCGATGTCCGCTGCACCCCGTTACGCCACGCTGCGCAGCTCCCCCGTGGTTTGTCCTTCGCGCATGGCCCGGTCCTGATAGGCGCGCGGTGTGCATCCCAGTTCGCGCTTGAACACGGCGTGCATGTACTGCACCGACGTGAAGCCGCAGCTGAGCGCCACGTCGGCGATGCTGCGGTCGCCCTGGGCCAGCATCTGCGTGGCCGCATCGAGCTTGAAGCGCAAGATGACGTCGTGCACGCTGGAGTCCAGCTCCTGGCGGAAGTACGATTCCAGCGACGAGCGCGAAATGCCCACGTATTCCGCCACCTGGTGGGTCTTGATGCCCTGGCACGCGTATTGGCGGATGAAGTGCCGCGCGCGCATCACGTGCGGGTGCTTGGGCGCTTCGTGGCGGGTGGACGTCTGTACGTTGATGCCGATGGGGGGCACCAGCACGCGCGTGCCTTGCAGGCGCACGCCATGCAGCATCTGGTCGAGCAGCTGGGCGGCCGTGCGGCCCATCTCCTGCGCGCCCTGGATCACGGAACTCAGAGGGATGCGGGTGAGCATGCGCGCCAGCGGATCGTTGTCGATGCCGATCAGCGCCACCTGTTCCGGCACCTCGATGCCGGCGATGATACAGGCCTGCATCAGTTGGCGCGCGCGGGCGTCCGTCACCGCGATGATGCCCACCGGCTTGGGCAGGCTGTGCAGCCACTTGATCTGCTGCTCCACCGCCTCGTCCCAGGCGGCGGCGCTGGTGCCCAGGCCGCGGTAGACCTGCGCCTCCATCTTGTCGTCGGCCATCAGGGTACGGAACGCGCGCTCGCGCTCCTGGGCCCAGCGGTTTTCCTGCGCCTCCGGCAGGCTGAACATGGCGAAATTGCGCAGGCCGGCCTCGATCAGGTGATCGCGGGCCGTCTTGATCATTTTAAAATTGTCGGTGGCCACGTAGGGCACGCCGTCGGGATAGCTGGCGTCGTCGGCGTACGAGCCGCCCACGGCCACCACGGGGATGCGGCTGCGCGACAGGGCGGCCGCCACGGCAGGGTCGTCGAAGTCGGCAATGATGCCGTCGCCGTGCCAGCTCTCCAGCCCCGACAGGCGCAGGCGAAAGTCTTCCTCCAGGAATAAATCCCAGGCGGCACGGGTACTGCTCAGATAAGCGGCAACGCCAGCGATGATTTCGCGGTCAAAAATCTTGTTTGCGTTAAATAACAGTGCGATACGGTGAGACTTCATCTGCATATTCAACTACCTCAATCGGGGACGACACAATCCAGCGCGCCACCTGCATGGCGCGTTTTGTATTGTGACATGGTTCCGTCACCAGACCCCTGAATTCAGACGAAATGTTGTTACCGTAAGTTATCTCCTGTTCTTAAAGCAACTTTTCTGTGGCTTTATTTACTCGCCGGCCGGCCGAAAACGATGCCCCGTCCCGCCGTGCTCATGTACACCACGCCAAACGTGTTGGCGTCGCCCACCACGAACTGGGCGTCGCCCGGACCGCCGTACTGGTGCTGGTCGTCGTTGATGCGCAGCCAGGTGGCGCCCGTGTCGGTGGAGCGGAACACGCCGCGCACGCCGTCGACCGTGCCCCAGATGTACACGGTCGGATAGCTGGCGCCCGGCGCAGCCTTGCCGAAGCCCACCGCCGCCGCGTACGTGACGTTGGCCAGGTTGGCAAACGTGGCGCCGCTGTTTTGCGAACGCGCCAGGCCGCCGTCGTACAGCGGCACCCACACGTCGCCTGCGCGCCCCGGTGCGGCGCGCACCACGGCGCGCGACTGGGCGGGAGAATCGAGGGTGGCGACCGGCGCGAAACTGGCGCCGCCGTCGCGGCTGACCATGAAGCTGGTGCCGCGCAGCGCATAGAAGGTGGCGGCGTTGACGGGATCGGCCACGGGCCGCGCGCCGTTCAGGCCTTGCGCGGGCGACCAGCTGTCGCCGCCATCGCGGCTGACAAAACTGTCGGTCGATTTTTCCGGGCTGTGGACGATGGTCTGGCCGTCCGCGCTCAAGGCGAGCTGGCCCTGCTGGCCGTTCATTTTCGCGGTCTGCTTCCACGTCACGCCCATGTCGCGCGAGAGGAACATGGCGCTGCCCGCGCGCGCCACCACGTTCGGATGTTGCGCCGCGAAGTCCAGGCCCCAGGTGGTGCCGATGCTGGGCGTGTGGATCGGCGCATACTGCGTGACGTCCGTGTGGCGGAAGCCGTCGTAGTCGCCGATGGCCGAGATCACGGGACCGCCAGGGATGCTGACCAGGTTGAGGGGCACGGATTCCTCGATGCCCTCGTCGTCGAACTTCCAGACCGCCGGCGCGGCGTGGATGTCGGTCGAGGTGAACAGGCCATTACCCGATACCGCCATCACCGTGCGCGGATCGAACGGATCGAACTCGATGCTGGCCGCCCAGTGCATGAAACTGCCGCCGATCCAGCTCACGCCATTGGGATCGATCTTGTGGCCCTGGTCCACCACGCTGTTCCAGCTTTTGCCGCCGTCGAGCGTTTCGTAAAACTGGTCGCCCATGCTGCCCTTGGGGTAGCGGTAGTAGCTGATGGTGGAGACGATCATACGCTGCGGGTTGGTGGGATCGACCGTGATGCCGGCAAAGGCGCGGTTGAGCGGCGGCGAAATGTCGCGCCACTTGCCGGACGCGATCTCGTAACGCCATACGCCGCCCTCCTCCATGCCCTCGCCGTTGGCCACGTCGCCCCACGGGCCGGCGCCCTTGGCAAATGCCACCACCAGGCCGCCATCGGCCAGCACCGCACGCTGCGGCATCAGGTGCGACGGGCCGCCCGCCATGACCTTGAAGGTCTTGCCGGCGTCGTTGGACACATACATATTGCTCTTGCCGAAGCGCGACACGCCCGCAAACACGCGCTGCGTGGCGCCGTTCCTGGCCGATGCCGGATCGAGCACCACGAAGCTCACGCCGTTTTTATTGGGCGGCGTGACGGTGACATCGAGCCCTGGCAGGTGCTGCCACGTGAGCCCTTCGTCCACGCTCTTGAACATGCCGTTGGCGCGGGTGCCGATGTACAGGATCTTGCCGTTGACGGGATCGACCTGCAGCTTTTCGCCATTGCCGCGTCCCATGCCGTTGCCGTGCACCTTGAACTGGCCGGTGACGTCGATCTTCGTAAAAGTGTCGCCGTAGTCGTCCGACTTGAGGATGGCGCTGGCGCCTCCGTTCAGGTATTCCACGCCGGTGGACAGATACACTTTATTGGGCGCGTTCGGATCGGTGGCGATCGATTCCACGCCCATCACGCCGGTTTCCCTGTCCGACACCCAGTCCGTCAGCGCGATCCAGCGCCCGTTCTGCGGATCGCGGCGATAGGCGCCGCCCACGTCGGTGCGCAGGTAGATCAGGCCCTTTTGCGTCTTGCTGGGGATGATGCCCGAGATGAAACCGCTGCCGCCGATGGCGACCGGGCGCCAGGCATAGCCCGACGCATTTGCGGCCTGCTGGCTGGCGGGATGGTTCAGCAGTTTATCGAGCGTGGGCGCCATGGCCCTGGCCCAGATCTCGTAACCCTTCTCGTTCGGATGCAGCAGGTCCGGCATCACGTCCCTGGTCAGCGTGCCGTCGGGCTGCAGGAAGTCCTTGCCGATATCGAGGAAGAACACGTTGCGGTTGTCGGCGTAGCCCGCGATGATGGCGTTGACCTTGTCGTTGATCAGGCGTAGTTCGTCGTCCGGCCTGGCGCCGCGCGGGAAGATCGCCAGCAGCAGGATCTTGGTATCGGGCAGACGGCGGCGCAGTTCGTCGATATTGCGCCGGATGCCGGCGGCCGTGGTGACCGGATCTTCGTGGCGGTAGCCCGTGTTATTGGTGCCGAACATGAGCACCGCGACTTTCGGCGACAGCGCATCCACTTCGCCATGCTGGAGACGCCACAACACGTTTTCGGTGCGGTCGCCGCCATAGCCCAGCGCCAGTGCATCGAGCTGCTTGTAGTGGCGGTCCCATACCGGCGTGCCGCTTTTTTCCCAGCCTTCGGTGATCGAGTCGCCGATAAACACTACTTGCGCCCTGGCGCCCAGCGCCTTGCCGTCCGCGAGTTTTTTCTCGTGGCGCGGGGTCCACCAGTCGATCGACCACGATTCATCGAGCTTGGCCGGCGTGACGGACGCGGTGCGGTAGTCGGGACACGCCATGGTCGGCCTGGCCGATTTGATGAAACGGACATTGGCGATGGACGCGTCGCCGGCGCCCGTGGCTTCCAGCGCGAACGGCAGTTTGACGGCGCTGAAGTCGGCCCCGTCGCGCACGAAGCAGCTCATCGCATACGACACGTGCTGCCAGCCCTTGCCCTGGGCCGCGCGCGCGGGCACCACGTACGAGACGAACCGTTCGCACTTGTCGCCGCAACCGACCTTGAACGCCAGGCCCCCTTTGGACAGTTCGTTGACCTTGACGTCCAGCGCCAGCACGCCCTGCGCCAGGTAGGGCCGCAGGTCGAGCGGCTGGCCGCCGTCCACGCGCAGCGCCGCGTACCAGGCGTCCTGCCACTGCAGGTTCAGCGCCTTGCCGGTCTTGGTGGCGACGACCTTGCGCGTGGGCGTATCCGCCGGCGGCGTGACGGCGGCGCTGGCGCCGGCCAGCACGGTGCTCGATTCGGAATCGGCCACGGTGACGTGGTACGACGCGGCCGGCGCGCCTTGATACACCGGCAGTTGCTGGAGGGGGCCAGCCGGCGCGCCGATAGCGCACGTGGTGGTAACAACGGTAGCAACGGCAGCAACGGCCACCCTGGTTGCAATGGACGTCGTGCGCGCGATGGACGCGAGCGCGGACAGCGCGAGGGACGCGCGCGCGCGGCGATGGGTGTTGGTCATTGGGTGTCTCGCGGGGTTTTATTTTGCGATCATTCTGCAAGCTGCTCACGGCAGCCGCAATTGCGGAATTCACCAAGCGGACGAATGATATTGGCCGT
>JBEVMD010000135.1:0-4364 GCA_040508835.1 Duganella sp.
ACAGCGACGCCAGGCGCCGGTCCACCGCGACCGGGGCCGGCGGGCCGCCCTGCGCGACCCCCAGCTCGCGCCGGGCCACCGCAGCCGCACCGATGGACGCGGCGGCAAAATCGGTCACGGCCTAGTACGATGGCAAGGCGCCGGCGCCGGTGAAGGTCACGGCGTCGAGCGCGGCGGACGGCAGGTCGAGCGACGGCCAGATGGCGCGCAGGATGGCGTGGGACGTGGCAGACATGCTGGCTCCTGAAATGATCGTGCAACGAGCTTAGGAGGGGGCGCCGTGCGCGTCAATCTTGATTTGAAGTGTCAACATGGGAGCCGGCAATGGTATGGATGACAGCGGCGCAGGCGCTCGATGTGCTGAGCGTGCGGCCGCAAACGCTGTACGCCAACGTCAGCCGCGGCAAGGTGCGGGCCAAGCCGGACGAGACCGATCCGCGCCGCAGCCTGTACCACCGCGACGATATCCTGCGCATGGCCCGCCGCGCCAACGGCCGGCGCAAGGTGGACGCGGTGTCCGCGCAGGCGATGCAATACGGCGATCCGGTCCTGCCCACCGCGCTGTCCACGGCCCTGGGCGGCCGCCTGCTGTATCGCGGCCATGACGCTGCCGGCCTGGCGCACACGGCCAGCCTGGAAGACATCGCCGCACTGTTATGGCAGTGCGATCCCGCCGTGATCGCAGCGCGCCTGGCCGCTGCGCCGACCGTTCCTGTTATTCCTGCGCGGCGGCCGCCGCCGACGGGCAGCGCCCTGGCAGCCGGATTGCTGGCGCTGGCGGCAAGCAGCGCCACCGCCCCTCCCAGCCTGGGCCGCCCGCGCGCCGACCTGCACGCGGACGCGGCGGCCGTGCTGGCCACCGTGGCCACCGCGCTGATCGGCCAGCCGGCCTCGGCGCAGGCACCGGGATCGATTGCCGCCCGCCTGGCTGTCGCCTGGCAATGCGTCGAACACGAAGATCTGCTGCGCCGCGCGCTGGTGCTGATGGCCGACCACGAACTGAACGCCTCCACGTTTGCCACCCGCGTGGCGATCTCGACCGGCGCGTCGCTGGCGGCCGGCGTGCTGGCCGGCTTTACCACGCTCACCGGTCCCCTGCACGGCGGCGCCGCCGCGCGGCTGGCGCAATTGCTGGTGCTGGCCGGTGACGTAGGCGCGCACGAGGCCGTGCGGCGCTGGCGGCGCGGCGGCCAGCCGCTGCCCGGTTTCGGCCATCCGCTGTACCCGGAGGGCGATCCCCGCGCCAGCGCGCTGCTGCCGCTGCTGCCCCGCCTGCCGCTGTATGCGGCGCTGGCTGACGCCGCTTACGAACAGGCGGGAGAATTGCCCAGCACCGACTTCGCGCTCGCGCTGCTGGCGTCCGCGTGCCCGCTGCCGCCGGACGCGCCCTTCATGCTGTTTGCATTGGGAAGATGCGTGGGCTGGCTGGCCCACGCGCTGGAGCAGGTGCAGGCCAATCAGCTGATACGCCCGCGCGCCCGGTATGTGGGGCCGCCAGGACCGGGCTAGCGCAGGAACTTGCCGATAATCGCCGCCGCCGCGGCGTCGGGATTGACGAAGGTGAAGCCGATCTTGAACTGGTCGCCGCTGAAGATGCAGTAGTTGACCTTGGCGCGGGTGCTCACCAGCTGGCCCTTGCCGTCCATGAACAGCTCGAACGTGACCTGGCCCAGGTGGCCCACGGCCAGTTTATGATCGTACGTGAGCGAAACCCCGATGTTGGTGAGGTCGAGTGTGCGCCCCTGTTGCGGCGGCAAGCCATCCATGGCGACGACTGCTTTGGCGCGCACGATCTTGCGCGCTCCCGACCGTTGATCGACTAACAATTTGACTGTCCTTTATTACGTATTGAACACTATTGCACATTACAACACGTAACAATACAGCCTTATTGGATTTCGCGCAGCTTATTGAAGGCGTCGTCGATGCGGTCCACCGCAATAATTGTCATTCCTTCTATCGGTTGCTTGGGCGCGTTGGCGGACGGGATCATGGCAATCGAAAAGCCCAGCTTGGCCGCTTCGCGCAAGCGCTCCTGGCCGCGCGGCGCGGGACGGATTTCGCCGGCCAGACCCACCTCGCCAAACACGACAAAGCCGCGCGGCAGCGGCTTGTTGCGCATCGACGAGTTAATTGCCAGCAGCACGGCCAGGTCGGCCGCAGGTTCCGTGATCTTCACGCCGCCCACCGCGTTGATGAACACGTCCTGGTCGAACGCGGCAATGCCCGCGTGGCGGTGCAGCACGGCCAGCAGCATCGCCAGCCGGTTCTGCTCCAGGCCCACCGACAGCCGCCGTGCATTCGGTAAATGGCTGGCATCGACCAGCGCCTGGATTTCCACCAGCAGCGGCCGCGTGCCCTCCTGCGTCACCATCACGCACGAGCCGGGCACCTGGTTGTCGTGCTGCGACAGGAACAGGGCCGACGGATTCGATACGCCCTTCAAGCCCTTCTCCGTCATGGCAAACACGCCCAGCTCGTTGACGGCGCCAAAGCGGTTCTTGATGGCCCGCACCAGGCGGAAGCTGGAATGGTTGTCGCCCTCGAAATACAGCACGGTGTCGACAATGTGTTCGAGCACGCGCGGCCCGGCCAGCGCGCCTTCCTTGGTGACGTGGCCGACCAGGATGATGGTCACGCCCGTCTGCTTGGCCGCGCGCGTGAGTTGCGCCGCGCATTCGCGCACCTGGGCCACCGAGCCCGGAGCCGAGCTCAGCGCGTCCGAATACACGGTCTGGATCGAGTCGATCACGGCCACTTCGGGTTTCAGATCGGCCAGCGTGCCAAGGATTTTTTCCAGCTGAATCTCGGCCTGCAGTTTGAGGTCGCGGGCGTCGATCATCAGGCGCTTGGCGCGCAGCGCAATTTGCGCGCCCGATTCCTCGCCGCTGACATACAGCACTTTTTTCAGGTGCGAGACATTGGCCAGCGCCTGCAGCAGCAGCGTCGACTTGCCGATGCCGGGGTCGCCGCCGATCAGCACCACGCCGCCGCTGACCAGGCCGCCACCGAGCACGCGGTCGAATTCCTCGATGCCGGTGCCGAAGCGCGGCACGTCGATGGCGTCGATATCTTCCAGCGACAGCACCGGCGCCGTTTGCGCCAGCGCCATGTGCTGCGGCTGTGAATAGCGGTTGTTGCCGCCCTGCTCGATCACGGTTTCCACCATCGTGTTCCACTGGTGGCAGGCCGAGCACTGGCCGGTCCACTTGGTGGCGGTGGCGCCGCACTCGGTACAGGTAAAGTTGGTTTTTGCCTTGGCCATCATCAACCCTCGACCACGGGCACGCGCAGCGCCAGCGCGCACATCAGCTCATAGCCGATGGTGCCGGCCGCATTGGCCACCTCGTCGATGGGCAAGCCCTCGCCCCACAGCACGACCTGGCTGCCGATGGTGGCGGTGGCTATATGCGTGAGGTCCACGGTAATCATGTCCATCGACACCCGCCCGACCAGCCGGGTGCGCACACCATCCACCACCACCGGCGTGCCCAGCGGCGCATGACGGGGGTAGCCGTCGGCATAACCGCACGCCACCACGCCCACCCGCATCGGTCCGTCGGCCTGGAAGCGGCTGCCGTAGCCCACCGCCTCGCCGGCGGCAATGTCCTGCACGCCGATGATTTCGCTGGCCAGCGTCATGGTGGGCCGCAGCCCGAATTCGGCTGCCGGCTTGCCGCCCGGCGTGCCGCCGTACAGCATGATGCCGGGACGCACCCAGTCGTTGCGCAGCAAATCTTCCAGCTCGCCCTGGCGCAGCACCCCGGCCGAGTTGGACAGGCTGCGCATGCCCGGCAAGCCCTGGGCACCCGTTTCGAAACGGCGGATCTGTTCGGCAATCGGCAGCAGCGGGTGTTCGGCCTCGTCGGCATTGGCAAAGTGGGTCATCAGGGTGATGCTGCCCACGCAGGACATGGCCACCAGGCGCGCATGCGCCTCGGCAAATGCGTCGGGCTTGAAGCCCAGCCGGTTCATGCCGGTATTCATCTTGAGATGCAGGTCGAGCTTGATGCCGCGCGCGGTCAGGTCGTCCTGCGCCGCTTCCAGCCAGGCCAGTTGTTCGTTGCAATGGACGGCCGCCTGCAGGCTGTAGCCGGCCATCGTATGCACGTCCTCGGGGCCGAAGAAACCCTCCAGCAAAAGGATGGGCTTTTTCCAGCCCAGTTCGCGCAGGCGAATGGCGTTGTCCACCTCGACCAGCGCCAGGCCGTCGGCCTCGGCCAGGCCGCGCATGGCGCGTTCCAGGCCGTGGCCGTAACCATTGGCCTTGAGCACGCCCCACACCCTGGCGCCGGGCGCGCAGGCCCGGACGACGGCCAGATTGTGCTGCATGGATGCGATGTGGATGGTTGCAATAATCGGCC
>JBEVMD010000141.1:0-15860 GCA_040508835.1 Duganella sp.
CCCACGATGTAATACGCCTGGCCCTTGCGGGTGAAATGGGTTTTTTTGGCGGCGACGAAGTCGGTCGTTGCGCTCTTCGATACCGGCGCGCCGTCGGCGGCGGCCACGATGCCGCAGCTGCCGATCATCATGGCGGCGGCGCAAAATTGGATCAGTTGTTTCATGTCTCGTCCTTGTATTATCGATGCGAAGGTTATTTGATGGTCTTGCCGTTGACGTTCAACGTTTGCTGCGGCATCTGCACGGTGATGGTGGCGGCACTGGTGTCGCCGGCATCGTGCGCCAGCAGCACCTTGTAGCCGCCCTTGGCGATGCGCCAGGTCTTGCTGCGGCTGTCGAACATGCCCAGCAGGCGCGGATCGACGGTCACGCTCACGTCGCGGCTCTCGCCCGGCGCCAGCTCCACCTTGTCCCAGCCGCCCAGGCGCTTGGGCGCTTCCCATTTCGCGCTGACCGGCGCCAGGTAAATCTGCGGCACGTCCTTGCCCTTCACGGCGCCCGTGTTGGTGACCTTGAAGCGCAATTCCAGCTGGCCGTCCTTGCGCGCCGACGTCAGGCCGGAATACGCGAACGTGGTGTACGACAGGCCGTGACCGAACGGGAACAGCGGCTTGAGGCCCTCGCGGTCGAACCACTTGTAGCCGACGGCCGCGCCCTCGTGGTAATCGACGGCAAAGCGCACCTTCTCGTTTTTCGGATCGCCATCGAGCCTGGGACGGGGCAGCTGGCTTTCCGATGCCGGGAAGGTCGCGGGCAGGTGGCCGGACGGATTGACTTCGCCGAACAGCACGCGGGCAATCGCCTCGCCGCCGCCCGTACCGGCATACCACGCCTGCAGCACGGCCGCGCTGCGGTCCACCCACGGCATCAGCACGGGGCCCGACGTCTCGAGCACCACCACGGTTTTCGGATTGGCGGCGGTCACCGCATCGATCAGCGCATCCTGGTTGTCGGGCAGCGCCAGCGACACGGCGTCCAGCGCCTCGCCCACCCACTGCTGGGCGAACACGATGACCGCGTCGGCGCCGGCCGCCAGTCTGGCTGCGGCGGCGGCATCGGCGCCGTCGTGGTACACCACGCTGGCGCCACCGGCGCGCGCCTTGATTTCCTTCAGGGGCGACGACGGGTGGTACACCACGGGCCCCGGCCACGTGAGCGGCGCGATACCGGGCACCGGATTGCCGCCGATCGGATACACGAGCGACGACCCGCCGCCGGCCAGCACGCCCACGTCCGCATGGGCGCCGATCACCACGATTTTTTTGGCGCCCGGCTTGAGCGGCAGGACGTTGCTGGCGTTCTTGAGCAGCACGATGCCCTCTTCCGCATCCGCACGGCTGACCAGGCGGTGAGCGTCGAAGTCGATCTTGCCGCCGGCGGCCACCGGATGGTCGACCACGCCCTTGTCGAACATGGTGCGCAGGATACGGTAGGCCATGTTGTCCAGGCGCGCCTGCGACACGTGGCCGTTGGCCACCGCTTCCTCGAGCGCGCCGCCGAAGTACTGCGACTTGTCGAACTCCCAGCCCGACTGCTGATCGAGGCCGCTGTTGGCCGCTTCCACGGTGCTGTGCACGGCGCCCCAGTCGGACATCACGTAGCCTTTATATCCCCAGTCCTTTTTCAGCACGCCGTTCAACAGGTAGTCGTTCTCGCACGCGTACACGCCGTTCAGGCGGTTGTACGAGCACATGACGGACCCGGGATCGGCCTGCTCCAGCACGAACTGGAACGCCAGCAGGTCGGACATGCGGTTGCTGGCGTCGTCGAGACGCGCGTCCAGCACGAAGCGGCCCGTCTCCTGGTCGTTGACGGCAAAGTGCTTCATGGTGGCGATCACGTGGTTCGACTGGATGCCCCTGACCTGCTGCGCCACCATGGCGCCGGCCAGCAGCGGATCCTCGCCCGCGTATTCGAAATTGCGGCCGTTGCGCGGCTCGCGCAGCAGGTTCACGCCGCCGGCCAGCATCACGTTAAAACCCGAGGCGCGCGCTTCGGCGCCGATCATGGCGCCGCCCTGGTACGCCAGTTGCCGGTTCCAGGTGGCGGCGGTGGCCAGGCCCGATGGCAGCGACGTGCGCTCGCGCGGGGTCTTGCTCGCCTGCGTGGCCACGCCCAGCCCGGCGTCGGTCTCGAACAGCGCGGGCAATCCCAGGCGCGGCACGCCGGCCACGTAGCCGGCGGAAAACGGCAGCGCGTCCGGGTGCTTTTTGGTCTTGGTGCCGAAGTCCGAACCGAAGTGGGCCAGCACCCACGCCAGCTTTTCGTCCTGGGTCATGGCGGCCAGCGCCAGTTGCGCGCGCTGGTCGGCGTCCAGCGATCGGTCGAGCCAGGGGCTCGATGCAGGCGGCGGTTCGGCGGCCGGCGCCCGCGGCGCCACCAGCGATGTGGTCAACGCCAAGGCGAGGGCAACCGCCACGGGCCGCAGCCGGAAGGGAATGGTCATGCAGGTCTCCTGAATAGTTTTTTTATTAAGAAATATTCTGCATGGATGTTGCCATGCGGTCAAATAGCATGCGAAATTGCGGTGCAGTTTAGCCCCCGCCACTAAACACGCTTTTCATTGCCATTACAGCGTGCTGCGGCGCGTCAAACAGCAGCGCGCCGGCTGTTTAGTAAATTCCGCTAAACTATGCCCCACCGGCCGTGAGTCGTTTGACCCTCACTGGACGTTTATGCAAGACTTCACCCACACCAGAAACGGCCGCACGAGCCGTTCACAGTCCACGGAGACAAGATGGCCCCATCCACGATCACCCCTGCTGCAGTTGCAGCAACGCCAACCGCCGGCGTCACCATCCGCGACATCGCCCGCGTGGCCGGCGTGTCGCCCGGCACCATTTCGCGCGCGCTCAAGAACGAACCGGGATTGACGGAAGCGACGCGCCAGATGGTGCTCGACGCCGCGCGCGAACTGGGCTACGACTTTTGCAAGCTGCGGCCCAAGCGCCTGCGCCGCCTCACCTTCCTGCTGCACCGCCAGCACAACACGGCGTCCAGCAGCCCGTTTTATTCGCCCGTGCTGCACGGCGCGGAGGAAGCCTGCCGCAAGCAGGGCATCGTGCTGTCGTTCATGGCAGTGGGGCCGGCCGACGGCCTGATCGACCAGATCCGCATGCACGCGCCGGACGGCATCGTGTGCGCCGGCTTCTTCGAGCCCGAAACGCTGGCCGCGCTGCGCTCCACCGGCAAGCAGCTGGTGCTGATCGACATGCAGCTGCGCGGCTACAGCTCCGTCAATCCGGACAATATGATGGGCGGCTACCTCGCCACCAAGCACCTGATCGAGACCGGCCGCACCCGCGTGGGCTTTATTTCCGGGCCGCTGGCGCATTACAGCATTCGCGAACGCGCGCGCGGCTACCGCCAGGCCTTGTTCGAGGAAGGCATCCTGGCCGACCCGCGCCTGGAAGCCAACCTGCCCGACGGCGTGGACCTGGAGACGGGCGCGCGCGAGGCGATGGAGCAGCTGCTGTCGCTGCCGCATCCGCCCGACGCCGTGTTCTGCTACAACGACAGCGCCGCACTCGTGGCCATGCGCTGCTGCCTGGCGCGCGGCCTGAAGGTGCCGCACGATATCGCCATCGTCGGCTTCGACGACATCTCGGCCGCCGTGCTGGGCCACCGTCCGCTCACCACCCTGCGCGTGGACAAGATGGCGCTGGGTGCGCTGGGCGTGGAGCTGCTGCTCAACGGCCAGTCCCAGGCCAGCCAGCACGCCGAACCGGTGGAACTGATCGCGCCCGTGGAGCTGATCGTGCGCGCCAGCACCGTGTTCGACGGCTGGCGCGTGCAACAGAATATCCCGACCAACCGCCCCTCAACCCTACAACGAACCCCATGACGGCACCCGATTTCCATACGCGCGCAGCGCTGCTCGACCACATCCTGCATACCAAGCGCTTTTACGACGCGCGCTGCGTGGACCCCAGCGGCGGCTTTTACCATTTCTATCAGGACGACGGCACCGTCTACGACCAGCGCACGCGCCACCTGGTGAGCAGCACGCGCTTCGTGTTCAACTACGCCATGGCCTGGCGCCAGTTCGGCGACGCTGCCGACCGGCAGCGCCTGCGCCACGCGCTGGCCTTCCTGCGTGACGCCCACCGCCACCCGCACACGGGCGGCTACGCGTGGACGCTCGACTGGCATGCGGGCGTGGCGCATGTCACCGACGGCGCCAACCACTGCTACGGCCTGGCCTTCGTGCTGCTGGCCTACAGCCACGCGCTGATGGCGGGCGAGCCCCAGGCCGGCGAATGGATCGCCGAAACCTTCGACCTGATGGAACACCGCTTCTGGGATGCGCAGCACGGGCTGTACGCCGACGAAGCATCGCCCCACTGGTCCCACCTGGACGGCTACCGCGGCCAGAACGCCAACATGCACGCGTGCGAAGCGCTGATCGCCGCGTTCGAGGCCACCGGCGAACGGGCATACCTGCTGCGCGCCGAAACGCTGGCGCACAACATCACGCAGCGCCAGGCAGCGCTGGCCGGTGGCCTGATCTGGGAGCACTACCACGCCGACTGGTCGGTGGACTGGGACTACAACCGCGACGACAAGAGCAATATCTTCCGTCCCTGGGGCTACCAGCCGGGCCACCTGACCGAGTGGGCCAAGCTGCTGCTGCTGCTCGAACGCCATGCCGCGCACCTGCGGCAACCGTCCGATTGGCTGCTGCCGCGCGCCGTGCAGCTGTTCGACGCGGCGGTCGAGAAGGCGTGGGACGCCACGCACGGCGGCCTGTATTACGGCTTTGCGCCCGACGACAGCATCTGCGACGACATCAAGTACTTCTGGGTGCAGGCCGAGAGCCTGGCCACCGCCGCCCTGCTGGCCGACCGCACGGGCGAGGCGCGCTACTGGACCTGGTACGACCAGCTGTGGGACTACAGCTGGACCCACTTCGTCGACCACGAATACGGCGCGTGGTACCGCATCCTGGGCGCCGACAACCGCAAGCTCACCGACCAGAAAAGCCCGGCCGGCAAGGTGGATTACCACACCATGGGCGCGTGCTACGAAATACTCAACGTGATAAAAAAATAGGATAGAAGATGTCGACTTACCCCGTATTTGTAGCGGCCGGCGAAGCGCTGACCGACATGATCGTGCAGGACGCGGCGCAACAGCAGTGGCAGAGCAAGGTGGGCGGCTCCACCTGGAACGTGGCGCGCACCATGGCCGCGCTGGACGTGCCTACCGCGTTTGCGGGCGCGGTCAGCTGCGACGTGTTCGGCGACGCCCTGTGGCAGGCCAGCGCGGCGTCGCGCCTGGACCTGCGCTTCCTGCAGCGCATCGACAAGTCGCCGCTGCTGGCCATCGTCCACCGCACCGATCCCCCGGCGTATTTTTTCGTGGGCGACGACAGCGCCGACCTGCATTTCGATGCGGCGGCATTGCCGGAAGGCTGGCGCGCGCACTGCCAGTGGGTGCACTTCGGCGGCATCAGCCTGGCGCGCCAGCCGCTGGCCGGCAAGCTGGTGGCGCTGGCCGAACAACTGAAGCGCGACGGCGTGCGCATCAGCTTTGACCCCAACTACCGGCTGCTGATGGACGAGCGCTACGACGCCACGCTGCGCCGCATGACGGAGCTGGCCGACGTGGTCAAGGTGTCGGAAGAAGACCTGGCCGGCCTGTTCCGCACTGAGGACATCGACACCGCGTTTGCCACCCTGCGCAGCTGGAACCGGCAGGCGGCGTACCTGTACACCAAGGGCGCGGACGGCGCATCGCTGCACTGCGGCGACGACGACTGGACCCAGGCCGCGCCGCAGATCACGGTGGCCGACACCGTGGGTGCAGGCGACGCCTCGATAGCCGCGCTGGCCTACAGCATGTTGTACCACCCGGACCAGGGGCCGCAGCGGCACCTGCAATGCGCCGTGGCGGCGGGCGCGGCCGCGTGCACTGTGGCGGGCGCATCGCCGCCGTCGCTGGCCGCCATCGAGCGCCTCCTGGCACAAATGGGAGATTAACTGCTTGTCCATATTCCAGATGCGAACGCGTCGCATTCTTGAGAATAAATGGTGCGAACCCAGTTTTACCGAGAAAAACTTATCGTTTTCACCAGTATCCGCAAATTAAATGTCTGTAATGCGTGGTATTGATATAGGTCATAGCGGACGCGGATGTTTTACCAGTGGTAAACTTAGGAGGCATTTTTCTTAATTGAGAGGCTTCCTATGAACCAGATGTCCAGGCGACAGTTCCTTCGGGTAACTGGCGCTGCGATCGCGGGTTCGAGCATCGCGCTCCTCGGCTTTGCGCCGACCTCGGCCATGGCCGAAGTCCGGCAGTACAAGCTGGCGCGCAGTACCGAAACCCGCAACACCTGCCCCTACTGCTCAGTAGGGTGCGGGATCCTGATGTATGGCCTGGGCGACGGCGCCAAAAACGCCGCCGCTTCGATCATCCATATCGAAGGCGACGCCGACCACCCGGTCAACCGCGGCACCTTGTGCCCGAAAGGCGCCAGCCTGATCGACTTTATCCATTCGCCGAACCGCCTGACCGCGCCGCAGTACCGGGCACCGGGCGCCGCCGAATGGTCGCCCATCTCCTGGGATGACGCGCTCTCGCGCATCGCCAAGCTGATGAAGGCGGACCGCGACGCGAACTTCATCGAAAAGACCGCGGACGGCAAGACCGTCAACCGCTGGACCACCACCGGCATGCTGGCCGCCTCGGCCGCCAGCAACGAAGTGGGCTATTTAACGCATAAAACCATGCGCAGTCTGGGCATGCTCGCATTCGACAATCAGGCGCGTGTATGACACGGTCCAACGGTGGCAGGTCTTGCCCCGACATTTGGACGTGGCGCGATGACGAATCACTGGGTAGACATCAAGAATGCCGATGTCATCCTGGTCATGGGCGGCAACGCAGCTGAAGCGCATCCTTGCGGCTTTAAATGGGTGACGGAAGCCAAGGCGCATCGTGGCGCCAAGCTGATCGTGGTCGACCCGCGCTTTACCCGAACCGCTTCCGTGGCCGATCATTACGTTGCCACGCGTACCGGTGCGGATATCGTGTTCCTGGGCGGTATCATCAACTACCTGCTCACCAACGACAAAATTCAGCACGAATACGTCCGCAATTACACGGACATGCCGTTCATCGTCCGTGAAGACTTCGATTTCCACGACGGCCTGTACTCGGGCTGGGACGAAACGGCCGGCAAGTACACCGACAAGAGCAGCTGGAACTACGAGTTCGGCGACGACGGCTATGCCAAGGTCGACCCGACCCTGCAGCACCCGCGCTGCGTGTACCAGCTGATGAAGAAACACTATGCGCGCTACACACCGGCCATGGTGGAGAAGGCGTGCGGCGTCTCGTCGGAGAAATTCCACCTGGTGGCCGAAACGCTGGCCTCCACTGCCGTACCGGGCCGCGCTGCGACCATCCTGTACGCCCTGGGCTGGACGCAACACTCGACCGGCGCGGAAACCCTGCGCGCGGGCGCGATGGTGCAACTGCTGCTCGGTAACATCGGCATTGCAGGCGGCGGCATGAACGCCTTGCGCGGTCACTCCAACATCCAGGGTCTGACCGACCTGGGCCTGTTGACCAATATGCTGCCCGGTTACCTGACCCTGCCCGGTGAAGCCGAACAGGAGTGGGATGCCTACGTGGGCAAGCGCGCGCTCAAACCGCTGCGTCCGAACCAGCTCAGCTACTACAGCAACTCGAAGAAGTTCCTGGTCTCGTTCATGAAGACCTGGTGGGGCGATGCCGCTACCGAAGAGAACAACTACGCGTTCGACTACCTGCCCAAGCTCGACAAGCCGTACGACATTTTGCAGACGTTCGAGCTGATGAACCAGGGCAAGATGACCGGCTATATCTGCCAGGGCTTCAACATCCTGGCGTCGGCGCCGAACAAGCAGAAGATCACCGAAGGCCTGTCCAAGCTCAAGTGGCTGGTGGTGATGGATCCGCTGCAGACGGAAACGGCCGACTTCTGGAAACCGTATGGCGACTTCCACCAGGTCGATTCCAGCAAGATCATGACCGAAGTGTTCAGCCTGCCAACCACGTGCTTCGCGGAAGAACGCGGCTCGCTGGTCAGTTCCTCGCGCGTGCTGCAGTGGCACTGGCAAGGGGCGGAGCCGCCGGGCAAGGCGCGCAGCGACCTGGAAATCATGTCCGAGCTGTTCCAGCGCATCAAGAAGGCGTACCAGAAGGATGGCGGCGTGTTCCCCGACCCGATCCTGAACCTGACGTGGAACTATGCCCAGCCGCTCAATCCGCAGCCGGAAGAGCTCGCGATGGAATTCAACGGCAAGGCGCTGAAGGACATCTACGACGCCAAGGATCCGACCAAGCTGCTGCTCAAGAAGAACGAGCAGCTGGCCGGCTTTGCGCAGCTGCGCGACGACGGCAGCACGGCGTCCGGTTGCTGGATCTTTGCCGGTTCCTGGACCGCGCAGGGCAACCAGATGGGCCGCCGCGACAACAGCGACCCGACCGGCATCGGCAATACGCTGAACTGGGCCTGGGCCTGGCCGGCCAACCGCCGCGTGCTGTACAACCGCGCCTCGTGCGACGTCAACGGCAAGCCGTTCGACCCGACCCGCAAGCTGATCGCGTGGAACGGCGCCACCTGGGCGGGCGCGGACGTGCCCGACTACAAGGGCGACGAACCGCCGGAAAACGGCATGGGTCCGTTCATCATGCTGGCCGAAGGCGTGGCGCGTTTCTTCTCGCGCGATGCGCTGGCCGAGGGTCCGTTCCCCGAGCACTACGAGCCGTTCGAGTCGCCTGTGGGCCACAACCCCATGCACCCGAACAACCCGCGTGCCTACAACAACCCGAGCGCACGGATTTTCCCGAACGACCGCAAGAACCTGGGTACCAAGGAAAACTATCCGTACGCGGCCACCAGCTACCGCTTGACCGAGCACTTCCACTACTGGACCAAGCATGCGCGCCTGAACTCCATTATCCAGCCCGAGCAGTTTGTCGAAATCGGCGAAGAGCTGGGCAAGGAAATCGGGGTCGTGCATGGCGACCGGGTCAAGGTCTCGTCCAAGCGCGGCCACATCATCGCCAAGGCGGTGGTGACCAAGCGGATCAAGGGATTGATCATCGACGGCAAGAAAGTGCACCACGTCGGACTGCCGATTCACTTCGGACACAAGGGGCTCACCAAGCCGGGCTACCTGATTAACACGCTGACGCCATCGGTTGGTGACGGCAATACGCAAACACCGGAATTCAAGTCGTTCCTGGTGAATGTGGAAAAAGCGTGAGCCGGAGAGAATAGACATGTCATTACAATCACTTGATATCAAACGCCTGTCGGCCACCACGGTGCAACCGCCCGTGGCCCGCACGCCCATTACCGGCACCGTCGCCAAGCTGATCGACGTCTCCAAATGCATCGGCTGCAAGGCCTGCCAGACGGCGTGCATGGAGTGGAACGATCTGCGCGACGAGGTGGGTGAAACCACGGGCGTGTACGACAACCCGATCGACCTCACGCCGCAATCGTGGACCGTCATGCGGTTCTCGGAATACGAGAATCCGAAGGGCGACCTCGAGTGGCTGATCCGCAAGGACGGCTGCATGCACTGCGAAGACCCGGGCTGCCTGAAAGCCTGCCCGGCGCCGGGCGCCATCGTGCAGTACACCAACGGCATTGTGGACTTCCACCAGGAAAACTGCATCGGCTGCGGCTACTGCGTTGCCGGTTGCCCGTTCGACGTGCCGCGCATTTCCAAGCAGGACAACCGCGCCTACAAGTGCACCTTGTGCTCGGACCGCGTGGCTGTCGGCCAGGAACCGGCGTGCGTGAAAACCTGCCCGACGGGCGCGATTGTCTTCGGCACCAAGGAAGACATGAAGACGCACGCCGAGGAACGCGTGGAAGACCTGAAGTCGCGCGGCTTCTCGCAGGCCGGCCTGTACGACCCGGCCGGCGTGGGCGGCACGCACGTGATGTACGTGCTGCACCATGCGGACAAGGCGCCGCTGTACCACGGCTTGAAACAGAATCCTTCGATCAGCCCGATGGTGGGCTTGTGGAAGGGTCTCACCAAGCCGCTGGCGCTGGCCGGCATCGCAGCGACGGCGCTGGCGGGCTGGTTCCACTACTCGCGCATCGGTCCGAACGAAGTGAGCAAGGAAGAGGAAGCCGAAGCGCTGCATGCAGCACAACAGATCAGGGAGGGTCACAATGAGCACACCTGACCGTGACAAGGACGGCAACCCGCTGATCCAGCGGTACACGCCCAATGAACGCAGCAACCACTGGATCACGGCGATCTGCTTCATGCTGCTCGCCGTGTCCGGCCTGGCCATGTTCCACCCGGCCACGTCGTGGATGGCGGTGTTCCTGGGCGGCGGCCAGTGGACGCGCATCCTGCACCCGTTCATCGGGCTCGTGATGTTCGTGTCGTTTGCGATCCTGGTCGTGCGCTTCTGGCACCACAACCACATCGAGAAATACGATGTGCAGTGGATGAAGCAGATCGGCGACGTGCTGACCAACCGCGAAGACCGGCTGCCCAAGATCGGCATGTACAACGCCGGCCAGAAGATCCTGTTCTTCGTGCTGATCGCCAGCATGCTGGGCCTGCTGTTGTCGGGCATCGTGATCTGGCGCGCGTATTTCGCGTTCTACTTCCCGATCGACGTGGTGCGCTTCGCGGCGCTGCTGCACGCGTTCAGCGCATTCGTGCTGATCACCTCCATCATCGTCCATATCTATGCGGCGTTGTGGGTCAAGGGCTCGATCGGCGCCATGGTGCGCGGCACCGTCACCTACGGCTGGGCGCGCAAGCACCATCCGCGGTGGTTCGAGGCCGTGATCCGCAAGCAGCGCGATCCGCGCTAACTGCCGTAGCACCCAAAACGGGCGCAGCTGTCGCAAGATGGCGCGCCCGTTTTTTTTCGTCCCGCCGAAAGCTTCGACGGTTCAATCCGGCTGGCCGATTTGGATTAAAATACGCCCCTGGCCGGCGCCTTTTATATTGCCGGCAACACGGGAGATATTTTGGTACAACGCTTGCTACAACCTGGCGAAATCGAGTCGCTCGACCATACCGCCATACCGCGCCTGCTGCTCCCGGAAGCACGCAGCCTGTTTACCGCGCGCGCCACGCGCCTGCGCCAGTTGGCGGATAACCGCATCCAGGGCATCCCGGTGGGCGAGACCATGGGCGGCTACCTGCGCATGATCGCCGCGCTGGTGGACGCCCAGGCGGCCGTCGCCCGCACGCTGCCGGCGCAAACGTATGCCCTGCCCGACCCCGCTCAGGTGCAGACGGCCATCGACCACCACATGCCGCCGCTGCCCGTCTCCGGCCCGCGGTCGGACGCCTGGCGCACCGTGTTTGCCGCCCTGCTCGACCAGCTGCAGCCACTGGCCGCCAGCCAGCCGCAGTTGGCCGCCGTGCTGGCCGAACTGCGCACGCTCGACACCGCCCAGCTGGAAGGCTGCGCCGACGCCGTGCTGGCCGGCCTGACGGAAGGCGTGCATCCGCTGCACGCGCCGTTCGTGGCTGCGGCCTTGCAAGTCGTGTGGACCATGCAGGCGGCCCAGCTGGACGCCCAGCGCGTGCAGCCGCTGGTCACCGGCACCCTGTGCCCCGTGTGCGGCTCGCACCCGGTGGCCAGCGTGATCCGCATCGGCGGCCAGTCGCAGGGTTATCGCTACCTGCAATGCAGCTGCTGCGCCAGCGAATGGCACATGGTGCGCGTCAAGTGCTCGTGCTGCGAGAACACCGCCAGGATCGCCTACCAGAGCATCGAACCCGAAAACGCCCAGCCCGAAACGCCGGACACCCCCAACAAGGCCAACGATCCGTACCGGGTGGCGCGCGCAGAAACCTGCGACGACTGCAAAACCTACCGCAAGATCTTCAACCAGGAACACGACTACCTGGTCGAACCGCTGGCCGACGACCTGGCCAGCCTGGCGCTGGACCTGCTGGTGGGCGAAGCCGGTTATTCACGCGCCAGCGGCAATCCGCTGCTGTGGTTTAACGCGGAATGACCGCCATCCGTTTGCCGGCCGTGCACCTGATCCTGTCGGACGCCGGCTGCCAGCCGCTGATCGACCGGTACGGCCGCGCGCAGACGCTCGATGCAGCGCGCGCGCTGCTGGCCGACATGCGCGCGCAGCTGCTGGCGGCACGCACCGGTGCCGAAACGGCGCCGCCGTCCCCCGATCCGGTTGCCGGCATCGGCGAGCGCGCCGACCTTCTCGACATTCCCGGCTTGCTGGCCATGCTGGCCGCGCGCCTGCAGGACGCCAACCGCGCGGCGCTGCGGCCCGTCTTCAACCTCACCGGCACCGTGCTGCACACCAATCTCGGCCGCGCGCTGCTGCCCGACAGCGCGGTGCAGGCCGTGACCGAGGCGCTGCGCTGGCCGATGAACCTGGAATGGGACATCGAAACCGGCAAGCGCGGCGACCGCGACAACCTGGTCGAAGCACTGCTGCTGGAACTGACGGGCGCCGAAGCGACCACCATCGTCAACAACAACGCCGCTGCCGTGCTGCTGCTGTTAAACACCCTGGCCCTGGGCCGGGAAGTGATCGTCTCGCGCGGGGAGCTGGTGGAAATCGGCGGTGCGTTCCGCATTCCCGACGTGATGACGCGCGCCGGCGCCGTGCTGCGCGAAGTGGGCAGCACCAACCGCACGCATGCGAAGGACTACGCGGAAGCGGCCGGTCCGCAGACGGCGCTGATGATGAAAGTCCATTGCAGCAACTACGCCATCACCGGCTTTACCAAGAGCGTGGAACTGCCCGAGCTGGTGCCGCTGGCAAAGACGCACAACATCGACGTAGCCGTGGACCTGGGCAGCGGCACGCTGGTGGACCTGGAACAGTATGGCCTGCCGCACGAAACCACGGTGCGCGAAACCATCGCTGCCGGCGCCGACCTGGTCACCTTCAGCGGCGACAAGCTGCTGGGCGGCCCGCAGTGCGGCATCATCGTGGGCCGCAAGGACCTGATCGACCAGATCAAGAAGAACCCGCTCAAACGCGCACTGCGCGTGGGCAAGCTGACGCTGGCCGCGCTGGAACCGGTGCTGGCGCTGTACCGCGCGCCCGACCTGCTGCCCGAGCGCCTGACCACGCTGCGGCTGCTCACGCGCCCCGCTGCCGCCATGCGCGCGCAGGCGCAGGCCATCGCGCCGCCACTGCAGGCGGCGCTGGGCAGCGACTATGCGGTGACGGCCGAAGCGATGCTGAGCCAGATCGGCAGCGGCGCCCTGCCCGTCGACCAGCTGCACAGCTTTGGCCTGGCGATCCGGGCGACCGGTAAAGCCAGCAATGCGCTGGGCAAGCTGGAACAGCGCCTGCGCGCCCTGCCCCTGCCCGTGATCGGGCGCGTGGCGCAGGATGCGCTGTGGCTCGATCTGCGCTGCCTGGACGACCACCAGCAGCCGCGCTTTGTCGAACAGTTGACCCTGCTGGGACCGGCGACCGCATGATCATCGGCACGGCAGGTCATATCGACCACGGTAAAACCACGCTGACGCGCGCGCTCACGGGGGTCGATACCGACCGCCTGAAGGAGGAAAAGGCGCGCGGCATTTCGATCGAACTCGGTTACGCATACACGGCGCTGGGCGAACACGACATCCTCGGCGTGATCGACGTTCCCGGCCACGAAAAATTCATCCGCACCATGGCGGCCGGCGTCACCGGCATCGACGCCGCGGTCCTCGTGATCGCGGCCGACGACGGCATCATGCCGCAGACGCTCGAACACCTGGCCATTTTGCGGCTGCTGGGCGTGAAACGGGGCGCCGTCGCCCTGACCAAGATCGACCGCGCCGACGCGCCGCGCATCGCCCAGGTGGAAGCCGATATCGCGGCGCTGCTGGCGCCCACCGATTTCGCCGGCGCCCCCGTCTTCCGCACCAACGCCACCGATATCGGCGACGCGGGCGTGCAGGCGCTGCGCGCGCACCTGGCGCAGGTGGCGGCCACGCTGCCGGCCAGCGACGAACGGCGCCTGTTCCGCCTGGGCGTGGACCGGGTATTTACCTTGTCCGGCCAGGGCACCATCGTCACCGGCACCGCGCTGGCGGGCACCGTGCGCGTGGGCGATACGCTCACGCTGGCACCGGGCGGCCAGCAGGCGCGCGTGCGCAGCATCCACGCGCAGAACCGCGCGGCGGACGCAGGCCGCGCCGGGCAACGGCTCGCGCTCAATCTGGCCGGCGTGGGCAAGGACGATATCGCGCGCGGCAGCTGGATCGTGGCGCCCGCGCTGGCGGCGTGCTCGGAACGCGTCGACGTGGAACTGACGCTCACGTCCGACTGCGGCATCACGCTCAAACCGTGGTCGCCGCTGCACATTCACCTGGGCGCGGCCCACCACACGGCCAACGTGGTGCTGCTGGACGACGAGGCGCTGACGCCGGGACGCACGGGCCGCGTGCAGCTGGTGCTGGACGCGCCCGTGCACACGGTGCCGGGCGACCGCTTCGTGGTGCGCAATGCGCAGGCCACGGCCACCGTGGGCGGCGGCGTGGTGCTCGATCCGTTCGGCCCTGCGCGCAAGCGCAGGAGCGCTGCGCGGGGGGCGTGGCTCGACGCGCTGGCCGCGTTCATCGGCAACGCCGATATCGGCGCGCTGCTGGCCAGAAGTCCGCTGGGGTTGTCCGTGTCGTCGCTGGTGCGGCTGTCGCAGCTGCCGGCCGGGCAGATCGCCATCCCGACCGGCACCATCGAGGTGGCGCTGGCCGGTGGCGATGCGCTGCTGATCGCGCCCGCCGAGGTGCAGGCCCTGGAAGCGCGCATCCTCGCTGCCCTGGAAGAATTCCACGCGCGCGCGCCGGACGACGCCGGGCCGGAGCTGTGGCGCCTCAAGCGCATCGTGGCGCCGGACATGGAAGACCGCCTGTGGAGCCGGCTGGTCGATACGCTGATGGCCGATGGCCGGATCGCACAGCGCGGCCGCAGCCTGCACCTGCCCGGCCACAGCGTGGAGCTGAGCGCCGAAGAACAGGCGCAGGTGGCGCCGCTGCTGGCGTCGCTGCTGGCAGGCCGCTACGATCCGCCGTGGGTGCGCGACCTGGTGCGCGAACACGCGCTGCCCGAGGCGGAGGTGCGGCGCTTATTGCGCAAGCTGGCCAAAACGGGAGAAATCAACCAGGTGGTGCCGGACCTGTTCTATCATCCGCAACCGCTGGCGGAACTGGCGCAGCTGGTGACAACGCTGCCGCAGGTACAGGCGGCGTCGTTCCGCGACGCCACCGGCCTGGGACGCAAGCGCGCGATCCAGGTCTTGGAGTTCTTCAACCGGGTCGGCTATACTCGGCGCGTTGGCAACCTGCATCTGGTGCGGCCGAACACGGCGTGGACGGTCAGCAACACGCCGGTGTAAATCGACGTTAATCAATGGAAGGCAATCTCATCCGGTGATGGGGCCGGGCTTCAAACCCGGTGAGGGGCGTCAGCCGTTCCTCCGTAGGTTCGACTCCTACTGCTTTCCGCCATTTTTCTTGTATTTTGCGCCATCTCCGGCCAATTTCTTGCGTGCGGTAGCGAACACCCAGTAGTTTCCACAGGGCACCAACTTTGCGATTCAGTGTTAGAATTACTCATCCGCAATATATTTTGCCAATAAGATAATTTAACTCACTGACCTCTCGAAGGAATGCTATGAACTTTGCCAATATGCGCGTGGGTAACCGCCTGGCCGTCGGCTTCGGCGCCTCGCTGGTGCTGCTGCTGGTCGTTGCCATCGGCAGCTCCACCACCATGCGTACCATCACCAACGACACCGATAACCTGATCGAAGAACAACTGAAAACCGAACGCCTGGTCACGGAATGGAAAGGCAGCATCGAGACCAATGTCCAGCGCGCGCAAGCGACTGCCC
>JBEVMD010000232.1:0-7307 GCA_040508835.1 Duganella sp.
TAATTTAAGTATCACGGAGACTAGCTCCGTGTGCACTGTCATCAAACGTCCACACTTATCGACTGTTAATTTTTAAAGAACTTATTCGGTGTTGCCTGCATTCGCTAGCTGATCGTTTTGTCTGCCGCGAAGAAGAAAGAGTATGAAGCGTTTAGCTTGTTTCGTCAACCTTCTTTTTTTTCCGCTTTACTTAACATTTGCATGCGCTGTTCTGCGAGGGGGCGAATTATAGCCAACGATCCACCCGGGCGGCAAGGACTTTTTGAGGGCTGTAAAATTAGCCGCTCCGCGGCCCGGTGCCTGGCGCCGCCAATAGCGCCAACTCCTCGTCCGTGAACAGCCGCGACCGTGTCAGGAAGCGCCGTCCGGTACCGTTATCCAGCGAGAACATGCCGCCGTTGCCATCGACGACATCGATAATCAACTGCGTATGCTCCCAGTACGCGAATTGCTCGCTGCCCATGTAGAACGGCGCGCCATCGAGCTCGCCCAGGTAGACGTCGGTATCGGAAATGGAAAACTCACCGGCCGCGTAGCACATCGGGGCGCTGCCGTCGCAGCAGCCGCCCGACTGGAAAAACATCAGCTGGCCGTGCCGCGCGCGCAGCGTGGCCAGCATGTCGCGCGCGGCCGGCGTGGCCGTCACCCGTTCGATGACATCGGTCATGATTGCCGTCCTAGAAGAAACCCATCGCATTGGGGTTGTACGACACCAGCAGGTTCTTGGTCTGCTGGTAATGGTCGAGCATCATCTTGTGGTTTTCGCGGCCGATACCCGATTGCTTGTAGCCGCCGAACGCGGCGTGAGCCGGGTACAGGTGGTAGCAATTGGTCCACACGCGGCCGGCCTGGATGGCGCGGCCCACCCGGAAGGCACGCGAACCGTCCCGCGTCCACAGGCCTGCGCCCAGACCGTACAGGGTATCGTTAGCGATGCGCAACGCGTCTTCCTCGTCCTTGAACGTGGTGACCGAGACGACCGGGCCGAAGATCTCTTCCTGGAAGATGCGCATGCTGTTCTCGCCCTTGAACACGGTGGGGCGCACGTAATAGCCTTCCTGCAGGTCGCCGCCCTGCACATTGCGCTCGCCGCCGGCCAGGATCTCGGCGCCCTCCTGCTTGCCGATGTCGATATACGACAGGATTTTTTCCAGTTGCTCCTGCGAGGCCTGGGCCCCGAGCATGGTGCCCGCGTCGAGCGGATTGCCCTGCTTGATGGCAGCCACGCGGGCCAGCGCGCGGGCGATGAATGCTTCGTAGATCGATTCCTCGATCAGCACGCGCGATGGGCAGGTGCACACCTCGCCCTGGTTCAGCGCGAACATGGCAAACCCTTCCAGGCACTTGTCGAAGAAGGCGTCGTCGGCATCCATCACGTCGGCAAAGAAAATATTGGGCGACTTGCCGCCCAGCTCCAGCGTGACGGGGATCAGGTTCTGCGCCGCGTACTGCATGATCAGGCGGCCGGTGCCGGTCTCGCCGGTAAACGCGATCTTGGCGATCCGCTTACTCGACGCCAACGGCTTGCCGGCCTCCAGGCCATAGCCGTTGACGATGTTCAGCACGCCGGGTGGCAGCAGGTCGCCGATCAGTTCAATCAGCACCATGATCGAGGCCGGAGTTTGTTCGGCCGGTTTCAGCACCACGCAGTTGCCGGCGGCCAGCGCGGGCGCCAGTTTCCAGACCGCCATCAGGATCGGAAAATTCCACGGGATGATCTGGCCCACTACGCCGAGCGGCTCGTGAAAGTGATAGGCGTAGGTTTCGGCATCGATCTGCGCGACCGATCCTTCCTGGGCGCGGATGCAGCCAGCGAAGTAGCGGAAGTGATCGATGGCCAGAGGAATGTCGGCGGCCGTGGTCTCGCGGATCGGCTTGCCGTTGTCGATGGTCTCGGCGGTGGCCAGCACGGCCAGGTTCGCTTCCATGCGGTCGGCAATCTTGTTGAGGATGTTGGCGCGGTCGGCCTGCGAAGTTTTGCCCCAGGCAAGCTTGGCGGCATGGGCGGCATCGAGCGCCAGTTCCACGTCATCGACAGTGGACCGCGCCACTTCGCAAAACACCTGGCCGGTAATCGGCGTGATGTTGCCGAAATACTCGCCCTTGACCGGCGCTACAAACTTTCCGCCGATATAGTTGTCGTAGCGTTGCTTGAACGGATTGGCTACGCCCAGTTTGCTGATGTCTGCCAGATTCATGTCGTCCTCTTTCTCGTTGGATGTCGTCAAAAATGCGGAAACTATCGTGCTGCCTTGATGCTACGAACGGTGAGAGGTCCACCCTGCCACATCTATGCGTCAGATGGCGCACGCACGGCGCATTGCTGCGCCACACCGCAGGCGCATTGTAAGCAGAATGACAAGGGCTACTTTATGATGGCGGCAACTTGCCACACCATCCCCATACGGAGTCTTTATGCCGCAGTACCCTGTTCGCTGGAACGTCATCGCCGCGCTGGTTGCGCTGGGCGGCGCCGCCGCTGTCACCACCACCCACGCCGCCGAAATTGCCGACACCGGCAATGGCGCGGCCGCGCCCTTGCCGGTCGCCGATGTGGTGGTGGTCAGCGCCACCCGCGTCGGCCACACCGTCTTCGACATGCCGGCCTCGATCGACGTGATCGATGCCAGCCGCATCCAGCAAAGCCAGCCACGGGTCAATGCGTCCGAGGCGTTGGCTGCCGTGCCGGGCCTGGTGGTGCAGAACCGCCAGAATTACGCCCAGGATCTGCAGATCTCGTCGCGCGGTTTCGGCGCCCGTTCCACCTTTGGCGTGCGCGGCGTCCACCTGATCGCCGACGGCATCCCGGCCAGCATGCCGGACGGCCAGGGCCAGGCCGCCACCTTCAACCTCGACATGGCCGAGCGCATCGAGGTGCTGCGCGGGCCGTTCTCGGCCATCTACGGCAACCACTCGGGCGGCGTGATCCAGCTGTTCACGCGCGACGGCGATGGCGCGCCCACCATCGAGACCAGCGTGAGCGCCGGCAGCTACGGCAGCCGCAAGGCCGACGTCAACGCTCAGGGCAAGCAAGGCGCCGTGGGCTATGTGCTCGATGCCTCGCGCTTCGAAACCGACGGCTACCGCGACCACAGCGCCGCCACCCGCGATCAGGCCTTTGCCAAGCTCACGCTGGCGCCGATGCAAGATGCCAAACTGACCATCGTCGCCAACGGCCTGCGTCAGAAGGACACGCAAGATCCGCTGGGCGTCTCGTGGGCAACGTACCAGCGCGACCCGCGCGCGGGCGAAACCGACGCCACCGATACGCAAACCCCGAAGCGCACGCTGGCCGACCGTTACAACACCCGCAAAAGCATCACGCACCAGCAAATCGGCGCCAGCTGGGAGCAGCAGTTTGGCGACGACCGCCTGCATGTGATGGTCTATGGCGGCAACCGCGAGGTGATCCAGTACCAGTCGTTCTCGCGCGCGTTCCAGGCGCCCGCCACGCACTCGGGCGGCGTGATCGACTTCGACCGCGATTTCTACGGCGCCGATGTCAACTGGACCCATGTCAGCCGGCTGGCCGGCGGCAAGCTGAGCACCACTTTCGGCCTCGAATACGGCCGCTCCAGCGATGACCGCACAGGCTATGAAAACTTCATCGGCACCCAGTTCGGCGTGCAGGGCGCACTGCGCCGCGACGAGCAGGATGTCGTTTCCAATCTCGATCCCTATCTGCAGGCCGAATGGCAGGCGGGCGCCTGGATGCTCAGCGCAGGCGTACGCCGCAGCACGGTCAAGGTGTCGGTGGACGACCGCTTCGTCAGCAACGGCAACGACAGCGGCAACCTGGAGTTCCGCCACACCACGCCGGTGCTGGGCGTGCTGTACCGGGTGTCGCCAATGGTCAACGTGTACGCCAGCGCCGCGCGCGGTTTCGAGACGCCAACGCTCAACGAATTGTTTTATTCGAGCACGGGCGGCTTCAACTTCAGCCTGCAGCCCGCGCGAAGCACGCACCTGGAAACAGGCATCAAGACCAGGATCGATGACCGCACCAGCCTCAACGCAGCCGTGTTCCAGGTCCGCACCAGCGATGAAGTGGTGGTCGACAGCAGCGGCGGCGGGCGCACCAGCTACCGCAACGCCAGCAAGACGCTGCGCCGGGGCCTGGAAGTGACGCTCGAGTCAAACTGGCGTTACGGCCTGAGCACTCGCATGGCGCTCACCGCGCTGCGCGCTACCTACGACCAGGGCTTCGGCGCCGTGCCGGAAGGCAGCCGCCTGCCAGGCGTGCCCAAGGCCAACGCCTATGCGGAGCTGGCGTGGAAGGACAGCGCCGACCGCTTCGGCGCCGCGCTGGAAGGCGTCGCCACCAGCAAGCTTTACGCGGATGACGCCAACGTCGACCAGGCCGCGCCCGGCTACGGCATCCTCAATGCGCGCGTCAACGCCAACCAGCAGTGGCACGGTTGGCGCTTCAGGCAGTTCGCGCGGCTGAACAATCTGCTCGATAAAAACTATGTCGGCTCGGTGATCGTGGGCGATACGAATAAGCGGTATTACGAAGCGGCGCCGCAACGCAACTGGTTGCTGGGCGCGAGCGCGTCATACCAGTTCTGACGCCGAACAGGTCATTAACGTGACCGGGCCCGGCGGCCGATCTGCGCCGCCCCGCCGGGAGCATTCACCCGGGCACACCACCCGGCACCGGCGAAGTTAAAAAAAGAGTAATCTTGGCATACCATAACTTGTGGAATGCTTATGAATCTTCGCGTTGCGATACTCGCCCTGGCCGACCGGCACAATCTGTCGCCAGATGACGGACGCCGGCTCAGACAACTGGCCGCGCTCGATGTCCCGCCAGCCAGGCTGCTGAGCTACCTGCCATTCGGCATTGCCGTGCTGGCGGCCGTGCTGGCCGGATTGGGCCTGGTGTTCTGGGTGGCCGCCAACTGGGCCGCGTTGCCGCGCGGGGTGCGCTTCTTCCTGCTCGAGGCGATCGTCTGCGCCGCCCTGGCGGGCGCCTGGCGACTGCCCGCCGCCCGCATCCCGCTCGCCCTGCTCGGCTTCATCGCCTGCGGTGGCCTGTTCGCCTATTTCGGCCAGACGTACCAGACCGGCGCCGATCCCTGGCAGCTGTTTGCGCTGTGGGCCGCATTGACGCTGCCACTCTGCCTGGGCGTGCGCCACGATGTGTTGTGGGTGGCGTGGGTGATCGTGGCGCTGACGGCGGCCCAACTGTTTTCCGCCGTGCAGACCAATGGCTGGTGGTGGCATCAGGAACTGTCGCTGCAGAGCAGCCTGGGGTCTTGGGTACCGGCGCTGGTGCTGGCATTGCTGTTCAAGTTTGCGCCACGCGCCTGGGTCGGTGACAGGGCTGGACCATGGCCGACGCGCCTGTCCATGATGTACGCCATGATCGGCCTGGTCACCATGTCGGTGCGCAGCCTGGTGTCGATTGACGATACGGGTTTTTACCCGGCCTCGCTGCTGATGTTGGCGGTGCTCGGCCAGGTCTTCAGCCGGCGCAGTCTGTTCGATATCTTCGTGCTCAGCGTGCTAGGCCTCGGCATCAATGTGCTGCTGGTGTGCGGCATGTGGCAACTGCTGGTCGGCGTGCGGGCGTTTGAAATTGGCGCCTTGCTGCTGGTCGGTGGCGTGTCCGCCGCTTTGCTGGCCGGCACGGTCAAGCTGATCGTGCACCTGGCCCGCGTACAAACCGGGGAGCACATCTTATGAACCGTCGCCTGCAGGACCTGATCGACACCGCCACCGCCCAGGGCATCCTGCCGCGCGACACGGCGTCCAAGAAAACGGCGCGGCCCTGGCCGGTGATCCTGATGACGGGCCTCGGCGCCTGGCTGGCCGCCGTGCCCCTCGTGCTGGGGCTGTTCGCGATCTTCGGCAGCGGGTTGGAAAAAGGCGTGCTGTGCTATGTATTCGGCGCGGCGTTCCTGTTCTGGGCGGTGCGCGTGCTGCGCTCGCGCACGGTGTCGCCCTTTGTCGAGCAACTGGGTTTGCCGGTCCTGCTGGTCGGCGGCGCGTTGCTGGTGTTTGGACTATTGCGCGATTTGCCTTATTTCGCGGCAGAAGCCCTGCTGCTGCTCATCATCACCGGTACGGCGTGGCTGGTGCCGCAGCACTGGCTGCGTATGCTGCTGGGCGCACTGGCTGCGCTGGTCTTTATTCTCATGAGCGCCCACCCTGAAAGCTCGGGCCGGCTGCATCTCGGCGCCGGTGCCTTGCTTGCGCTGGTAGCGTGGCTGGGCGCAGCGTATGTTGCCGATGCCCGTGCGCCGTCGCGCCGCAATGCACACCAGATGATCGTGCTCGAAACCATGTCGAACGGCTGGCTTCCGCTGACGCTGGCAGCACTGGCCTACGATGCGGGTGCGACCATGCTCTCGCCTGCTGCGCTGGGCCACGTGCCGGGCGCCAGCGCGGCAACCGATGCGTGGTACCCGCTCTTGCGGGTGATATCGAGCGTGATGGCGGTGGCCGCCACGGCATGGCTGGCGCGCTGCTGGCCAACTTTGCGCGCACCGCGCTATGCAGTGGCCGCCGTCATTCTTGCCATCATGGCGTGGTTGATGCCCGGTCTGGGCGCCGCCTTGCTGGCCTTGTCGGTCTGCTTGGGCAGCGGCCGTTGGCGCCTGGCAGTGGGCAGCGCGGTCGCGTCAGCCTGGATCATCGGCACTTTTTATTATCAACTCGAGGTCACGCTTGCCACCAAGGCGGCGATCATGGCAGCCATGGGCGCGGCATTTGGCGTGATCGCATGGTTGAGCTGGAATGCCGGCGCCCGTGCAGTAGTCGACGCGACCGCGCCGGCAATGGGCGCTGGTCGCAGCAGCCCTGCCTTACCCGCCCAGCGTGCGGGCATCGTCGCCACGCTGTTGCTGACCCTGTTGGTGGCGAATGGCGCGATCTGGCAGAAAGAGGCGCTGATCCGTACTGGCCGCCCGGTGTTCATTGAACTGGCGCCCGTCGATCCCAGATCGCTGATGCAGGGCGATTATATGGCGCTCAATTTCCGGTTGCCGGCAGTGGAAAGCCTGCGCGCGGCACGACGCGCCAGGGTCGTCGCGACGATCGACAACCGCGGCGTGGCAACGATGCAAGGCCTGGCGACGGACAAACCGCTGGCCGCAAATGAAATCGTGATCGAACTGATCTCCACCGGCAGCGGTCTGCGACCGGCGAGCGATGCCTGGTACTTCAAGGAAGGCGAAGCGCAGCGCTGGAGCCGTGCCAAATATGGCGAATTCAGAATCGATGGCGACGGACGCGCGCTGCTGGTCGCTTTGCGCGGACCGGAGCTCGAGCCGCTGTAAAGCGGGGGCAGCAATGAAAAAAGC
>JBEVMD010000253.1:0-8351 GCA_040508835.1 Duganella sp.
CGGCAGGCCGGCCAGGGGGGCGGGCGCTGCGTGGCTACGAAGATGATATCGACACGGTCGTGGTCGGCGATACGGTGGTGGTCAGGCAGTTGCGGGGCGTGCGGGCCTGCCGGCCCGGACGCGGGCGCCGCAACGCTCGAGGAATTGATGTTTTCAAGGTAATTTAAATTGAGAAAAGGAAACTAAGCGGGCAGCTGCGGTACAATCCTGCCATGACCTTTACTCCCCCCGTACCGCGCACCGAAACTGAGCGCCTGGCCGCCCTGCGCGAGGTATGCCTGCTCGACACCCCCTCCGATCCCGCGTTCGACCAGATGACCTTGCTGGCGTCGCGCGTGTTCGGCACGTCGATGGCGCTGATCTCGCTGGTGGACGAAGGCCGCCAGTGGTTCAAGTCGCGGCTGGGGATGGACGTGCGCGAGACGCCGCGCTCGCAGGCGTTCTGCGCCTACGCGCTGCACAGCACCGCGCCGCTGATCGTGCTCGACACCTGGCAGGACGCGCGCTTTGCCGACAACCCGCTGGTCACCGGTTCGCCCGGCCTGCGCTTTTACGCGGGCGCGCCGCTGATCACGTCGGGCGGCCTGTGCCTGGGCACCTTTTGCGTGCTCGATGCCACCGCGCGCGACGACTTCGGCCCGGCCCAGGTGGAGCAGCTGACCCACTTTGCGCGGCTGGCCATGATGCGCATCGAAACCCTGCGCAGCATCGGTTATGCCGACCCGCTCACGCAACTGCCCAACCGCACCCGCTTCCTGGAAGACGTGGGCCTGTGGCTCAACGACATTCCGGACGACGGCCGCCGCCTGTACGCGGTGGCGGTCGACGTGTGCGGACCCGTCTACCTGCAGCAGATGCAGGACGCGTTCGGCAACGATTACGCCGACGCCTTTCTGCTGGCCGCAGCGCAGCGCCTGGCGCTGGGACTGGGGCCGGCGCCCGTGTACCGCATCGACAGCACGGTGCTGGCCTGCGTGCTGGCCGCCGAGCACGAGGCCGCGCTGGAGGACCAGCTGCGCGCGCTGCAGCTGCGCTTTGGCGCGCCGTGCGAACACCAGGGCATCCCGCACGCGCCGCCCGTGACCCTGGGCGCGCTGGCGCTGGCCGCCGACGGCAACGGCGCGGACACCGCGCGCGCCCTGGGCGCGGCGCTGACCCATGCGCGCGCGGCCCACAAGCCGTGGGCGATCTACCATCCGCAGCTCGACGCCCGGCAGCAGCGCGCGTTCCGCATCCTGGCCGCGATTCCCGCCGCCCTGGCCGCCGACGGCCAGCTGCAACTGCACTACCAGCCGCGCGTGGACCTGGCCGACGGCGCCTGCACCGGCGTGGAAGCGCTGCTGCGCTGGACCCACCCGGAACTGGGCGCGATCCACCCCGGCGAGTTCATTCCGCTGGCCGAAAAAACCGCGCTGATCGGCGACATCACGGCGTGGGTGCTGGACGCCGCGCTGGCGCAGGCCGCGCGCTGGCATGCGGACGGCCTGCGCCTGACGGTGTCGCTCAACGTGTCGGCGCTGGACCTGTCCGGCCCCGCCTTTGCCGACCGGCTGACCGCGCTGCTGGAGCGCCACCGGGTCGATCCGGCGCTGCTGGAAATCGAGTTCACCGAAAGCGCAGTGGCCGACGATCCGTTCTCGGTGGGCGCGCAGCTGCGCCGCCTGCGCGACCTGGGCGTACAGATCGCCATCGACGATTTCGGCACCGGCTACAGCAACTTCAGCTACCTCAAGCAGATTCCGGCCACCACGCTCAAGCTCGACCAGTCGTTCGTGCGGGACCTGCCCGCCGACATGCACGACGTCACGCTCACCTGTTCCATGATACGGCTGGGCCACGAGTTCGGTCACCGGGTGGTGGCCGAAGGCATCGAGACGGCCCAGGCCTACGACCTGCTGGCCACCTGGGGCTGCGACGAAGGGCAGGGCTACTGGATCGCGCGGCCGATGCCGTCCGCGCAGCTGGCGCTGTGGCTGGCGCAGCGCGCGGTGCACGATACGGGCGTGCGTTCGTAGCGCGCCGTCATTCAGTTGAGCGCCGCCTCCACCTTCGCAGCCGCCGCAAACAGCGCCGCCTCCGCCCCCGGCGCGCACAGCACGGAGATGCTGGGCGGCAGGCCGGTAGCGGCATCGCGGTACTTCCAGGCGGGAATCGCCATGGCCGGCAGATCGAGGTAGTTGCCCAGCGTGTGGGCGGTAAACAGGCCGTTGACGCCGGGCTTGAGCGACAGCCGGTTCATCTTGCCGTGGTGCGGCGCCAGCAGGCCCAGCGTGGGCAGGACCATCACGCCGTCCGCGCCCAGCAGCGCGTGCCAGCGCGACCGGGCGTCGGCAAAGCGCGCCGCCATCGCGTCCACTTTCGACTGGCTGCGCGGCTTCATCAGCGGTGCGATCATCATCCACTTGAACAGGCCGGCGTCGATGGTGGGCCTGCCCGTCAATTGCGCCAGCAATTCGCGCCATGGCGAGAACGGGCCGGCGCCGGACGTGGACAGCAGCCGTATCCAGCCATCGTAAAAATCGTCGAGAATGACGTGCGGGATCTGCAGAAACAGTTTTTTCACTTCCGATGCCTCGTGCGGCTGGTCGCGGTAGCCGTCGCCCAGCAGCGCGGCGCGCGCTGCGTCCAGCGCCTGCGCGATGCACGGCTCGCGCGTGGTGAGCGCAAAGCCGTGCGGCGTCACCAGCCGGCCGCCGGCAGGCGGCGCCGCCGCGACCGGGGCGCGGGCGATCACGTCGTAGACCAGGCGTGCATCGCGCACGCTGCGCGTGAGCGGGCCGATGCCCAGCCAGGACCGGGTATTGCCGGTGACGACAGGCCAGGTGCCGCGCCCGTCCACCGCGCCCGAATGGGGCTTGAAGCCCACCACGCCGCAAAACGCGGCGGGAATCCGGATCGAGCCGAGGATGTCCGAGCCCACGCCGAATACGGCGCCGCCGGAGCCCACGATGGCGCCTTCGCCGCCGCTCGAGCCGCCCGCCACGCGCGTGACGTCGAGCGGGTTGCTGGTGCGGCCGAAGCGCGGGTTGGTCGATTCGGCCGTCATGGCAAACTCGGGCACGTTGCTGCGGGCGACGGCAATCGCACCGGCCGCAGTCAGGCGGCGCACGATCTCGGCGTCGTGCGCGTGCCATTCCGGGCGCATGCGCAGCGAGCCGGCCGTCACCTGCTGGCCGGCCAGCCCGAACGTCTCCTTGACGCTGAAGGGCAGGCCGAACAGCGGCAACGACCGGTCGCCGTCCAGGTCGAGCCGGCGCGCGGCGGCCAGCGCCCCGTCGTGGAAAATCTGCGTGGCGGCATTGATGCGCGGCTGCGACTGGTCGAGCCGCTGCAGGTGTTCGCGCACCAGGTGTTCCGACGTCAGCCGGCCGCCGCGCAGCGCCGCCAGCAGGTCGATCGCATCGGGATGCTTCATGCCTGTTGCTCCTTGACGAACAGCGCGGCCGTCAGGCCGATGCCGCACACGGCCATCACGTAATACGCGGGCGCCAGCGGTTCAAGCTTGAGCATCAACGTCACCATGATGGGCGTGAGGCCGCCGAAGACGGCATACGCCAGGTTGTACGAGAACGACAGCCCGGAAAAGCGCACGGGCGCCGGAAACGCGCGCACCATCACGCCGGGCACCGCGCCCACCACGCCCACCGCAAACCCCAGCAGCGCATACAGCGGCAGCAGCAGGTCAGGGCGCGCGGCCAGGGTGGTGTAGAACACCCACGTGCAGGCGGCCAGCAGCAGCGCGCCCGCCACCAGCAGTCGGCGCGCGCCCACGCGGTCGGCCAGCACCCCGGCCGCCACGCAGCCGGCGGCCAGGCACAGCGTGGCCAGGGTGTTGGCCTGCAGCGCGGTGCGGGCGTCGAAGCCGTACACTTTCTGCAGCAGCGCGGGCGTCATCAGGATCACCACCACGATGGCGGCCGACAGCATCCACGTCAGCAGCATCGACACGGCCACCGCGCCGCGGTGTTCGCGCAGCACGGCCTTGAGCGGCAGTTCGGCGGCCAGCGCGCGGTGCTGCTGGAGCGCGATGAACACGGGCGTCTCGTGCAGCCAGCGCCGCAGGTACATGGCGATCAGGCCGAACAGGCCGCCCAGCAGAAACGGCACGCGCCAGCCGTAGTCGAGCACCTGCTGCGGCGTGAACGCGGTGTTGATGGCCGTGGCCATCAGCGAGCCGAGCAGGATGCCGAACGTGAGGCCGGCCGTCAGCGTGCCGCACGCGTAGCCGATATGGCGCGCCGGCACGTGCTCGGACACGAACACCCACGCGCCGGGCACCTCGCCGCCCACGGCCGCGCCCTGCGCCACGCGCAGCAACAGCAGCAGCAACGGCGCGGCCAGGCCGATGGCGGCGTAGGTGGGCAGCATGCCGATCAGCAGTGTGGGCACGGCCATCAGCAGGATCGACAGGTTGAACATTTTTTTGCGGCCCAGCAGGTCGCCGAAGTGGGCCATGACCATGCCGCCGAGCGGGCGCACCACGTAGCCGGCCGCGAAGATGCCGAAGGTCTGGAACAGGCGCAGCCAGTCGGGCATGGCGGGCGGGAAGAACAGGGCGCCGATGGTGGTGGCGAAAAACACGAAGATGATGAAATCGTAGAACTCGAGCGCGCCGCCGAGGGCGGCCAGCGCCAGGGTCTTGTAGTCCTGGGCCGTGAGGTTGCGGGGCTGGTCGGGCATCGGCGTGTTCTCGGTCTGATTGCTGGTTCGCTATTCTATGACTTTAAAGCAACGCCGGGTGCGGTCAGGTCCAGAAATGCGACAGGTCGCCCAGGTTCCAGGTGTCCGGCTCCTCGTAGCCGGCAATGCCTTCCTTGCCGTCGAGCCGCATCAGGTCGATGGTTTCGGGCGCGATATGGGCGTCGTTCCGGATCGAAAAGAAGACCCGCACCACGGGCGCCAGCAGCGAGCGGCTGTTATCGGTGACCACGGCCAGGCGCTCCGAGCGCAGCCGCACCAGCGTGCCCAGCGGGTAAATGCCGATGCACTTGACGAACGCGGCAAACACTTGCGGATCGAGATGGCCGTTGCGGGTCCACTCGGCCATGCGGCGCAGCGAGACGGCCGGGCTCCAGCCCGCCTTGTAGGGACGGTTGGACGTGATGGCGTCGTACACGTCGCAGATCGCGCCCATGCGCGCATGCAGGCTGATCTGATCGCCGCGCAGGCCGTGCGGATAACCGGCGCCGTCGATGCGTTCGTGGTGGTGCAGGCACACGTCGAGCGCGATCGGGTGCACGTTCCCGGACTGCAGCAGCAGGGCGTGGCCCTTGAGCGGATGCTGCTTGACGTTGGTAAATTCCGCTTCCGTCAGCTTGCCCGGCTTGTTGAGCAGTTCCGGCGCCACGGCCATCTTGCCCACGTCGTGCAGCAGGCCGGCCATGCCGCAGTGGCGCGCCTGCTCCTCGTCCAGGCCCAGCTGGCGCGCCAGCGCCACCATCATGGCGCACACGGCCACCGAGTGCAGATACGTGTAGTCGTCCGCCTGCTTCAGGCGCACCAGGCTCACCAGCGCGCCCGCATTGCGCAGCACGGACGCCGAGATTTCCTCGACCAGCGGCGTGGCCCGCTCCAGGTCGACGATGCGGCCCATGCGGATGTCGGCAAACATGCTGGTGACGGCCGTGCGCGACTGGTCGATGATGCGCGCCGCGCGCGCCAGTTCCGCCGCGGTGCTGGCAGGGTGGACCGGTGCTGCCGGCGGTACCAGTGGTGCCAGGGGTGCAGCGAAGGGCGCGCAAGCAGCACTGGCCGCTGGCGTCGGTGGCGCTGGCGGTAGCGGCGTGGCGCCCGGCGCCGCCGATGGAATCACGATATCGCCGCCCTTGCTCGTATCGATCCACACCTGGCGGATGCGCCCGCCCTTGAGCTTGGCCAGGTCGAGCGGCGTTTCCAGCGCGAACGAGTTGCTCCAGAACGGATTATCGAACCACGATCCGCACACGGCATGGATGTGCATGCCAAGCGTAACCTGCTCGATCGGGATTTTCTTTAACATGGGAAATATCTGTTGAATTTGTTATATTCAACGATTGTACCAAATTTGTGGTTTTTTCCACGAAATTTACACGGCGTCGCGTGATATTTGGTGAGAATGTGGCAAATCGACCATGGTGCAGCGGTGAATCGTCTCGGCAAACGCGGTGGCCGTGAACGGTTTGGTCAGATAGTCGTCGGCGCCGGCCGCCAGGCAACGGTCGCGGTCGCCCTCGATGGCGTTGGCGGTGAGCGCGATCACGGGCGTGTGCGGCCAGCCGTTGGCCGCCTCGCGCGCGCGCAGGCGGCGGCACGCTTCGTACCCGTCCATGACGGGCATCATGCAGTCCATCAGCACCAGGTCGTAGCGCGCGGCGGCCAGGGCGTCGAGCGCCTGCTGGCCGTCGTGGACTTCGTCCACGGTCCAGCCCAGCTTGCGCAGCAGGATGCGCGCCAGCTGGCGGTTCATTTCCGTGTCCTCCACCAGCAGCACGCGCCGGCCCGACGGCACCGCGACGGCCGCCGGCGCCGCCACGGCCGCCACGGCAATGGCGGGCGCCTCGACCACGCGCGCCGGCAGGTCGAAGCCGAACGTCGAGCCGGCGCCGGGCGCGCTGGTGCAGAACATGGCGCCGCCCATCAGTTCCACCAGGTGCTTGCAGATGGCCAGGCCCAGGCCGGTGCCGCCGTACTGGCCGCTGATGGCGCTGTCGGCCTGGCGGAACGGTTCGAACAGGTGGCGCTGCGCGGCCGGGTCGATGCCGATGCCGCTGTCGCGCACCGTGAAACGCAGGCGCCACTGGCCAGGCGCCGCGCTGTCGTCAGCGCCAATGCCGGCGCCAGCGCCAGCGCTAATGCCAGCGCCAGCAATAATGCCAGCGCCAATGCCAACGCTGTCGACAACGCCAGCGCCAGCGCCTGCGCCAACACCAACGCCAGCGCCAACGCTGTCGCCAGCGCCAGCGCTAATGCCGGCGCCAGCGCCATGGCCCGCGGCGCCGGCTGCGGCGGGCGGCGTGGCGGTGCACGCGATGTGGATCGCTCCGGCCGGGGTGAACTTGATGGCGTTGTTGAGCAGATTGCCCAGCACCTGGCGCACCCGCGCCGGGTCGCCCTCCACGTGGGCCGGCAGGCCGGCGCTGTCGATCGTGACCGTCAACTGCTTGCGGTCGGCGCTGGCCTGGTGCAGCGCTGCCACCTGGCGGACCAGCTGGGCCGGCGCATACACCTGGCGGTCGAGTTCGAGGTGGCCCGATTCCACTTTGGAAAAATCGAGCACGTCGTTGATGATGTGCAGCAGCTCGAGCGCGGCCTGGTGCACATTGCCGGCATACGTGCGCTGGGTGGCGTCGAGCTGGGTGTCGAGCATCAGCTCGCTCATGCCCAGAATGCCGTTCATCGGCGTGCGGATCTCATGGCTGGTCACGGCCAGGAAGCGCGACTTGGCGGCGTTGGCGGCGTCGGCCTGCGCCTTGAGCGCCAGCGCCTGCTCGGCATCGCGCTCGCGCCGTTTCAGTAGCGAGGCCATCAGCACGAACGCCACCAGCACCGCGATCATGCTGGGCAGGACCACCGCGCCCAGCATGCGCAGGTTGCTGATCCAGCCGGCCAGCAGCAGTTCTTCGGTAATGGTGGCGTTGATGATCAGCGGATAGTCGCGCACCGCGCGCACGGCGCCCATGCGCACCGTGGGCTGGTCGCCGCCGCTGGCGGCGCGCGGCGTGTCGATCAGCAGCACGTCGTGCTGCTTGCCGGAGGCGATCACCTGGTGCGTGGCGCCGTCCAGGTTCTGCCGGCCCATCATGGCGTCGCGCGCGGGCCAGCGCGCCAGCAGCGTGAAGTCGCTGCGGTACAGGGAAATGGCGGCGTGCTCGCCCAGGCTCACGTGGCGGAAAAACTCGCTGAAAAAGTCGCACGACACGCCCACCAGGATGACGCCCGCAAAATTGCCGTCGGCATCGTTGAGGCGGCGGCTCGCATAAAAAGTCCAGGTCTGGTTACCCTTGTTGCGCACCGGCGTGCTGAGGAAAGGCGCGCTGGTGTCGTGCTGCAGGTGGTACAGGAAATAGTCGCGGTCGGCCAGGTTGATCGGTGGCGCCGGGTGGCTGCGGGTAAAGTTGATCACATCGCCGTTGGGGGCAATGATGGTGGCCACGCCGATTTGCGGCGACGCGCTGATGCGGTCGCGCAGCGCGCGATACATGGCGTCGCTGCCGCGCACGGCGCGCTGCGCGGCCGGGGCGTCGTCGCGGCTCTGCTCGACCAGCGTGGCAATGCTGTCGAGCACCTGGTACGTGGACGTCATGGTCTGCGCGGTATTTTCTGCCAGCACCAGGGTCAGATTGTCGAGTTCGCCGCGCCAGTCGGCAATCTCG
>JBEVMD010000256.1:0-6373 GCA_040508835.1 Duganella sp.
AAGCCGCGTGACCATCGTCAACCGCCGCAAGGTGGGTCTGCCGGTGACCGTGTTCGTCAGCGTGCGCACGGGCCAGCACGACGCCAAATGGCTGGACCGCTTTGCCGCCGCCGTCATGGCCCTGCCCGAAGTACAGGAATTTCACCGCATGAGCGGCGACGTCGACTACCTGTTAAAAGTGGTCACCACCGACATCGAAGGCTATGACGCCTTTTATAAGCGGCTGA
The DNA here is from genome assembly GCA_040508835.1 of Duganella sp. GTDB lineage: Bacteria > Pseudomonadota > Gammaproteobacteria > Burkholderiales > Burkholderiaceae_D > Rugamonas. The sequence continues at coordinate 228 of JBEVMD010000256.1, forward strand.
TCAAGGTGGGACAGCTGACGGGCGTGTCGTCCGCCTTCTCGATGGAGCAGATCAAGTACACGACCGCGCTGCCGCTGGACCTGCTGCGGCCCGCTTGACGCTGCACCAATAAAGTGCAGCGCAAGGCGGGCCATGGGATAATGCCTGCTTTAAATATTTGAATTCAGGCTATGCGCGCACTTCTCCGCTGGCTGCCCGGCCCAGGTAACGTCAGCCGCCCCGAACAATTGCGCGCCGCCGTCGGCGCCCTGTTCGGCTTGCTCATTACCGCCCTGTGCGCCCACTACCTGCTGGCCCGCACCGGCACATCCATCTTCATGATCGCGCCCATGGGCGCCTCGGCCGTGCTGCTGTTTGCCGTGCCGGCCAGTCCGCTGGCGCAGCCGTGGTCTGTGTTCGGAGGCAATGTCATCAGCGGCCTGGTGGGCGTCGCGTGCGTGCGCTGGTGCGGCGACAGCCTGCCGCTGCCGTTGCTGGGCGCCCTGGCTACCGGCCTGGCGATTGCCGCCATGTTCGCCCTGCGCTGCCTGCATCCGCCCGGTGGCGCCGTGGCGCTCACGACCGTACTGGGCGGTCCGGTCGTGCACGCGGCCGGCTTCGAATTCGTGCTGCTGACGGTGGCCATCGACACCGCGCTGCTGATTGCCATGGCCATCCTCTACAACAACCTGACGGGACGGCGCTATCCGCATCTGCAGCAGAGCACGGCCAACGTCCACCGCACCAGCGACGACGCCCCCACCGTGCGGCTCGGCTTCAAGCCGGAAGACCTGGACGCCGTGCTCAAGCAATACAACCAGGTGCTCGACATCGGCCGCGACGACCTGGCGTCGCTGTTTATGCAGACCGAGCAGCGTGCCTACCAGCGCCGCTTTGGCGTCATCACCTGCGCCGACATCATGTCGCGCGATATCGTCAACGCCGAGTTCGGCACGGAACTGGAACCGGCCTGGCAACTGATGCGCAACCACCGCGTGGCCGCCCTGCCCGTGCTCAACCGCGCGCGGCGCGTGATCGGCATCGTGACCCAGACCGACTTCCTCGAGCATGGCGGCCTGGACACGTACCACGGCATGCGCCAGCAACTGCAGCGCTTCCTGCGCAAGAGCGGCATCACGCATACCGAAAAGCCCGAGGTCGTGGGCCAGATCATGAGCCAGCATCCCGCCACGGCACGCACCGATACGCCCATCGTGGACCTGGTGCCGCTGATGGCCAACTCGGGCTTTCACCATATTCCCATCGTCGATGCGGAGCAGCGCTTGGTGGGCATTGTCACCCAGTCCGACCTCGTGGCGGCGCTGTACGAAACCCGGCTGGCGGAGGCGGCCGCCTGACGGTCAGCCCGACGCCGCTTGATACAATTTGTTGCCCGGCACGGTCGTGCATGGCTTATCCTAGTCGGCGCATGAATCACCCTGGACCAGGAAACAACTATGAAGCGACTCACCAGCACCGCCCGCATTACCGCCATCGCTGCCACCCTGGCGCTGGCATTTATTCCTTTGAGAAATACCTTGGCCATGCCGCTGGCCGACGCCGCCAACCACCCGGTGCCGCGCGTGAGCGCCACGCCCGCGCATGAAGCGCTGCAGGCGCTGGCCGACCAGTACTACGACGCCGTTGCCCGCTTCGAGCCGATCAATGCGACCGAGAATGGCGACAACCGTTTCGACGACCAGCTGGGCCTGAGCATCTCGCCCGGCAAGCGCGCGCTGCAGTTCAAGCTCTACCGCGATTTTGCCCAGCGTTTAAAAGCCATCAAGCGCGAGCACCTGAACGCCGAAGACCGCCTCGACTACGACATCCTGCGCTACGAGCTGCGCGGGCTGATCGCCATGGAGCGCTTCCCCGAGCACCTGCTGCCGATCAACCAGATGGACAGCGTGCCCGTCACGCTGGCCAATTACGCGGGCGGCGAAGCGTCGCAACCGATCGGTACCGTGGCGCAGTACGACGCTTACCTGAGCCGGATTGCGCAAATGCCGGCCTGGATCGACCAGGCCATCCAGAACATGCGCGACGGCATGAAGAAAGGCATCACGCAGCCGAAGGCCATCATGATCTCGGCGCTGCCGCAGTTCAAGAAACTGCTGAGCGATACGCCCGAGAGCAATATCTTCTACACCCCGATCACCAAGCTGCCGGCCGCCTTCAGCAGCGCCGACAAGGCCCGCCTGACCGAAGCCTACCGCAAGCAGGTGGCCGAGCAGATCATGCCGGCCCTGGGCCGCCTGGCCGCCTTCGTGGAAAAGGATTACATCCCGGCCTGCCGCACCACCACCGGCCTCGGCGCCTTGCCCGACGGCGCCGCCTGGTACCAGGCGCGCGTGGCCAACGCCACGACCACGTCGCTGAAGCCGGACCAGATTCACGCCATCGGCCTGCGCGAAGTGGCGCGCATACAGGCCCAGTTCGAGGTGCTCGGACCCAAGCTCGGCTACAACGGCCCGGCCGCCGGCCTGCCCGTATGGGTGGCGGCGCAACCGAAGTTCCGGCCATTCAAAACCGAGCAGGAAGTGCAGGCCGAGTACCACAAGCTCAACGCCGTGCTGGACACCAAGCTGCCGCAGATGTTCACGCTGGTCCCCAAGGCCAAACTGGACCTGCGCCTGGAACCCGAACTGAGCCGCGATACGGCATCCGACCACTACACGGCGCCCGCCATCGACGGCTCGCGTCCCGGCGTGTTCTGGTCCGTGGTCACCGACCCGACCAAGTACGGCAGCACCGGCATGACGACCTTGTTCCTGCACGAAGGCAAACCGGGCCACCACTTCCACATCGCGCTGATGCAGGAATTGAATTTGCCCAACTTCCGCAAGTTCGGCGGCAATAACGCGTTCACGGAAGGCTGGGCCCTGTATGCAGAAACGCTGGGCAAGGAAATGGGCCTGTTCGACGATCCGGCCCAGTATTTCGGCCACCTGAACGACGAACTGCTGCGTGCCACCAGACTGGTGGTGGACACCGGCATGCACGCCAAAGGCTGGACGCGCGAACAAAGCATCAAGTACATGCGCGAAACGCTGGGCTACGACGAAGTGGCGAAAAGCGAGACCGAGCGCTACATGGCCTGGCCGGGACAGGCACTGGGCTACAAGATCGGCGCCCTGAAAATCGTGGAACTGCGCCACCGCGCGGAGGAAGCGCTGGGAGACCGGTTCAGTTTGCCGAAGTTCCACGAGGTGGTGCTCAGCGACGGCACCTTGCCGCTGGCGCTGCTGGAGGAGAAGGTGGATCGGTGGATTGCGCAGCAGCAGTGATCAATAAGCAGTGATCAATAAGCAGCAAGCAATGAGCAGTGATCAGTGAGCAGTGAGGACGGGTGTCCTGGAGTGACTGATGGGTAGGGCATATGTCAAGCACGTGGTCGTGCTTACAAGCTCCAGGACAGGTAAACCGTCGCTACTGCTGCAGCAATTGAAACCAGGCCCAGTATGCTGGCGAGGATCTTTCCCGCAAGGATACGCGCAGCCACATCCGTCTCTAATTTTGCTATTAATCTGTTCATTTTATTTCCTTTAAACAGTACTTTTCGCGCTGCCCGGCGTCGAGCAGACATTGCTCCATGCGGTCCCGTATAGTTTGCCGATCGACCACCCTCTTCTGCTCTTGGTCGGCCAGGGTTGCGTGGGTCGCAGAGTAAGTCACAATCACAGGTACCATCGACAAGATAGATCCGACAAAAATACGCATATCCCTGATATGAGGATACGGAAAAACATATCCAGCTGGCAGATCGAGCGAATTGAGCCCGACCATGAATACCGATACCACGATCAGCAAGATGTGAAGTCCGAAAATGCCCCATATAGGACTGGACCACTCCTTGATGGTCTTGATCTCCTGCAGGGAAACGAGTTCATAACAAGTGGCGGCAGCCATGCCCATCACGGACCACAACAGCTCCCCCTTTCCAATCGACTTGATGACATTATTGGTTGCCAATGGCGCCGTGGACGGTGGAATGCCCACCAGCCAAAGCAGAAATAACGGACCGATGACGGGAATACCAATGTTGATCGCAAACCAGCCAAAGCTCGGCAACCAGTAGACATGTTGAATTTCCAAGATGACTCCCGGAAAGGCGTAATCTGAAAACCTCAGTCCACTGTATTCTCCGCGCGAGCGACAAGCCGGTCAAGCAAGCTCATCGGCAATAAAAATCACGTTTTCTTCCGAACTCACGGTCTGTTGCAAGCATTCAATCACCCACGATCACATCGGCCACGATCTTTTCCAGATCCGCCTCATCCCCCAGCACATAAATCTTCTGCTCCCGCAGCACCTGCAAAATAAACCCCTGCTGCTCGCGCAGGCGCCGTCTGAAATCCGGCACCGAATACAAATTCGGATTGATTTTACGGCGCAATAACCGCTCCGCCACCGGCAGCCGCGACAGCAGCTCGCCATAACTCGTGTTCTCGCCGATCAAGAGCAACTCCACCGGCGTATTCATCCCCTCCTGTTCCTTGGCCGTGGCGCCATACACGAACGCGACATTGAGCACGTGCTGCAACGGCGCCAGCGCCGAGTTCAGCACGCTCACCAGGCCGAAGGTTTTTTTCACCACGCTGGTCAGCTCTTCGTAGACGATGCAGTCGGGATTGGGCTTGAAGCGGCGCACGTTGCCGATGCGCTCCGACACGATCACACCGGCCTCGTGCAAGCGCTTCAACTCGCGCTGGGCTGAGGCGCTGCCCAGCCCGGTGAGACGCATGATTTCGTTGAGGTGGTAGCCGTCGGTGGTGCGTATAAAAAGCAAACCCAGCAGTTTTTGCTGGGCGGGAGTAAAGAGGGCTTGGGCGATCATGAGCCAGATATTAGCATGGTTGCATTATTTATCGACAGCCTAAGATGATCGCAACGGCCATAAAAAAACGGCGCCCGCAGGCGCCGTTTTCAGAGAGCTACAAAGCCGATTACGCTTCGTCGCCGTGCGGGGTGACCGATTCGGTCACTTCCACGTCGCCGCCGGACATGGCAGCTTTTTCTGCTTGTAGCAGGGCTTGACGTTCTTCCACTTCCCACAGTTCTTTCTCTTTGCGGGCGCGGTGGAACGCCAGACCGGTACCGCCTGGGATCAGACGACCAACGATCACGTTTTCCTTCAGGCCGCGCAGACCGTCGCGCTTGCCCATGATCGCTGCTTCCGTCAGCACGCGGGTAGTTTCCTGGAACGATGCGGCCGAGATGAACGAATCGGTCGACAGCGAAGCCTTGGTAATACCCAGCAGGACGTTTTCGTAGGTCGCAGGGATCTTGTTCTCGCGATCCATGCGATCGTTTTCGTCCAGCAGTTCCGAACGCTCAACCTGCTCGCCAACGATGTAGTTGGTGTCGCCGGCATTGACGATCTGAACGCGGCGCAGCATCTGGCGCACGATCACTTCGATGTGCTTGTCGTTAATCTTCACGCCTTGCAGACGGTACACGTCTTGCACTTCGTCGACGATGTAACGGGCCAGCGCTTCGATACCGAGCAGGCGCAGGATGTCTTGCGGATCGGCCGGGCCGTCCACGATCATCTCGCCCTTGTTCACGACTTGACCGTCGTGGACCAGCACTTGCTTGTCCTTGGTGATCAGGAACTCGTGCTTGTTGCCGTCCATGTCGGTGATCTCAAGGCGCTGCTTGCCCTTGGTCTCTTTACCGAACGCCACGGTACCGGTCACTTCAGCCAGCATGCCCGCGTCTTTCGGCGAACGTGCTTCGAACAGTTCGGCAACGCGCGGCAGACCACCGGTAATGTCGCGGGTCTTCTGCGATTCGGTCGGGATACGTGCAAGCACTTCACCCACCGATACCTGCTGGCCGTCCTTGACCATGATCAGCGCGCCGACCTGGAAACCGATCGTCACGGCGTGTTCGGTGCCGGCGATCTTCACTTCCTGGCCTTCTTCGTTCAGCAGCTTGACCTGCGGACGCAGTACCTTGCTGGCCGAACCGCGGCGTTTCGGGTCGATCGCCACCAGGGTCGCCAGGCCGGTCACGTCGTCCACCTGGCGAGCGACGGTGACGCCCTCTTCCACGTTCTCGAACTTGATCGTACCGGCGTACTCGGTGATGATCGGACGGGTCAGCGGATCCCAGGTCGCCAGGGCGAGGCCGGCCTTGACGGTCTGGCCGTCCTTGACCAGCAG
>JBEVMD010000269.1:0-8375 GCA_040508835.1 Duganella sp.
CTCGATGAGGGACTCGGACGGTGGGATCGCTTGCATAATCATTCCAATCTATTAATAAAAACCGGCGCACATCGACGCGATGCCGCCATACGACATTGTAGTCACATTACGGCCCCATTGCGGCCAACTTCGGCCATACCCCTATATAGGGATGTCCGGCCCAAAAAAAAGCCAGCCCGGAGGCTGGCAAAAACTATTTCCAAGGGAATCCAGAAAATAGTTGGGGCAAAGTGGTGATGTCTCGATGGGCCGCGCCGCGCGCGCAATCGCTGTTCTGGCGCCGCCACCGTATGCTGCGATATCGAACAGTAAGTAAAAAATCAACGCCCCGCCACGCCCCTGTGACGAACTGCGTTTTCCGCAGGCTGAAACGCGGATTTCCGGCTTGAACCGAGCCTAGCGCTGATCGTGGGTCGGACGTTCGCGCTGGCCCTGGCGGCCGTTGCCCGGCTCTCGCTGCTGCGGCTGTGGTTGCGATTGCGGCTGCGGTTGAGCAGCTGGCGCCGGCCGCGGCGGCGGCGCCGGTTGCGCCTGCGGCTGGGGTTGCGGCCGCTCTTGTTGCTGTGGACGCTCTGGCCTCGACTGCGGCCGGTCCTGTGGTTGCGGCCGGTCTGGCCGGAACTGCGGGCGATCCTGTTGCTGCGGCCGCTCGTGCTGTGGCGGCCTTTCCGGCTGGGCCTGTGGCCGTTGCGGCTGCTGCGGCGCCGGTTGCTGCTGCTGTGACTGCTGCTGTGCCTGCTGTGCCTGCTGTGCCTGCTGTGGCTGCTGCGGTGCCTGCTGCTGCGGTCGGCGATTGAGCCAGTGCCGTTGCTCTTCGCGCCCGCCGGGGTTGCGATCGTCGTCGTCGCGCTGGAAGCGGTCGCGCGTGGGCCCGATCTGCAGCACCGGCGCCGGCATTGCCGCGCCATTGCCGGGCCGCCCGACCTGGGGCCGGTTATGCAGCTCGATCCCCACGTCGCGCGGATTGATGGTCTGCGCCGGCGCATCGGGCGTGCCCACCTGATTGGGCGGCAATGTGCCGATCACTTGCGGGCGGCCCGGACGCTGGCCACCCTGCTGCGGCGCATTCTGCGGCAGCTGCCCGTTCTGCGGCGGCAGTTGCGCCGGCCCGGTGCCGATCACCGGGCCCGGCTGACGGTGGTCCCCACGCCCCTGCTCGAAGCGGTCCGGGCGGCCATCGCCATTGCGGTCGGCCAGGCCGGGGCGGTTGGTCTCGATGCGGTCGGGACGGCCATCGCCGTTGCGGTCCGGCCCGCCGGGGCGGTTGGTCTCGATGCGGTCGGGACGGCCATCGCCATTGCGGTCCGGTCCGCCGGGACGGTTGGTTTCAAAACGGTCCGGGCGGCCGTCGCCGTTGCGGTCGGCCAGACCGGGGCGGCCGGTGCCGATGCGGCCCGGGCCGCCGGGGCGCGACGGCGGCGTGGCCGGTGTGGCCAGGTTCGCCTGCTGCGGGCGCGGCACGAACTGGTCGCCGCGGTTGACGCGCACCGTGTTGCGGCCCTCGAACTGCGCGCGCGGCAGCACCGTGAGGCCGGTGCGATGGTCGCGGCGGTCGTCTTTTCCGCCGCGCGGCGCGAACGGCTTGCCCTGGTAGGTCCAGCCCAGGCGCTGCTCGTAGCTGGACGACACCCGGTAGCCGGGCACGAAGCGGTCGCGCGGCGTGAGCGGATACCAGCCCAGGCCCGGCCCGTGGCCAGGGTGGTTGACGCCGCCCACCCAGCCCACCAGCGCCGGCGCCCACACGGGACGGCCGGTCGGCCGGCCCGGCGCCCAGAACCAACGCTGGCGCACGTTGACCCAGCGGCCGTAATGCGACGGCGCATAGCCCCACGGCGCGTTATCGACCCAGGTCCAGCCCCACGGCGCCAGCCAGGTCCAGCGGCCGTCGCGGTACGGCGCCCAGTCGGCCGCCACGGTGCGCGGCGCCCACAACGGGCCGTAGTCGACGCTTTCGGTCCAGCTGCCGTTGCGGTCCAGTTCCTCGTAACCGGTCATGCCGCTCGATACATACCGGGTGCTGATCACCGTTTCCGACACGCGGTCGCGTTCGTCGGACCACACGTCGAAACCGTCGCGCCGCGCCACGCTGGTGCGCACGTCCTGGCTGGTGACATCGACCTGGCGGCCGGCGGTAACGGTGACCGACGAGCCGGCGCCATCGACGCGGGCGGCGCCGGCCAGCACCGCCACCAGGCTGGTATCGGGCACGCGGTCCACGTCCACCCGCAGCAGGCCCGGTTCGATCATCGTGATGCGCGCCTGCGGCGTGGCCAGTTCGAAATCGCGCAGCAGCTCCTGGTTGCGCACGCGGATGCTGACGCTGCCGTAATTGAGGCGCAGGCGCAGCAGGTCGTCATCCAGTTCGGTGATTTCCAGGTCGGAGTCGGCATCGAGCCGCACCGCCGTCGAGCCGATGCGGAACTCGGTGCGCCCGCCGCTGGCCGTGGTCAGGTGGCTGCCGGCCGTCACCGGCCAGTTCAGCGAGACGGCCACCGGCTCGTCCTGGCCGCTCAGCGTGACCTGGCCCTGGGCTGCGGAGATCCGGCCCACGGCGGCAGGCAGGTCGTCCTGTGCGTAGGCGGTGGTGGACGAACTGAAGCCGGCCAGGACGGCCAGCAGGACGGTGGGAATGATCTTGCGGCTCATGGCGTCGCTCCTGTGGTGGTTAGCAATGTAACGCCGCGGCTGCGGCTGCGCCGACACGGGTTACAAATAATTGCAAATCAGGCAGCGCTCAGCTGGCGGAAGCGCCGCGCTTCACGAAAAACAACGCGGCCCCCACGCCCATCAGCAAGCCGCCGAACACGCGGTTCTGCTGCCTGACGGCGCGCGGGTCGCGGAAAAAGCGCTGCATCGACGACGCCAGCAGGGCATAGCCGTGCATGACGACCAGGTCGATCGCGCACATGGTGGCGGCCAGGATCAGCAGCTGCGGCAGCAGCGGCGCGCCTTGCGTAATAAATTGCGGCAGCACGGCCACCATGAAGATGATGCCCTTGGGGTTGGTGGCATTGGTCAGAAAACCCGTCAAATAACGCTTGCGCGCCGACGGCACCACCACTTCCAGCCGGGTTTCGCGGGCGCCGATCGCCACCTTGGCCCGCCATTGCGACAGGCCCAGGTAAATCAGGTACAGCGCACCGACCGTCTTGACGATGTTGAACGCGACTTCGGACGCCAGCAGCAGCGAGCCCACGCCCGCACCGGCAATGAAAAAGATCATCAGCAGGCCCGTTTGCAGGCCGAGGATGGTGGCGCTGGCGCGCCGCACGCCATACGACAGCCCGTGCGACATCGACAGCACGGCGCCCGATCCGGGCGAGACGGCAATAATGCAGGCGGCAATAAAAAATCCCAGCCAGGTGGCAAAGCTCATGTGTGATCCTATGTTCAGGGGAGGCAGCGACATGCTGCGAGGTACCGCACATTGTAGCGGTGTCGCCATATCGCTGCCGGCATTGCATGGGTTAATATTGCTCCTTCTATAAGGATTATTCCATGACCACTTCCACCATTTTCCCGGGGAGCCGCTAATGGCCGGCACCAGCCTGTTTGCGCTGATCGACGACATCGCGTCCATCCTCGACGACGTGACCGTGATGAGCAAGGTCGCGGCCAAGAAAACCGCCGGCGTGCTGGGCGACGACCTGGCGCTCAATGCGCAGCAGGTGGCCGGCGTGCGCGCCAACCGCGAGCTGCCGGTGGTGTGGGCCGTGGCCGTGGGCTCGCTCAAGAACAAGGCGATCCTGGTGCCGGCCGCGCTGGCCATCAGCGCCTTCCTGCCGCAGGCGATCACGCCGCTGCTGATGGTGGGCGGCCTGTACCTGTGCTTCGAGGGGTTCGAAAAGATCGCCCACAGCGTGCTGCACAAGGAAGAAGCCGTGCAGCACAAGCAGCAGCTGTCGGCCGCGCTGGCCGATCCCGAGGCCGACCTGCTGGCGCTGGAACAGGAAAAGATCAAGGGCGCCGTGCGTACCGACTTCATCCTGTCGGCCGAGATCATCGTCATCGCGCTGGGCACGGTGGCGGGCGAACCGTTTGCCGAGCAGGCAGCGGTGGTGGTGGCCATTGCCCTCATCATGACGGTGGGCGTGTACGGCATCGTGGCGGGCATCGTCAAGATGGATGATGCCGGCCTGTACTTGAGCAAACTGGGCAACGCCGTGGTGCGCGCCGTGGGGCGCTTCCTGCTGGCCGCTGCGCCGATCCTGATGAAGATCCTGTCGGTGGTGGGCACGGCCGCCATGTTCATGGTGGGCGGCGGCATCCTGGTGCATGGCATTCCCGGCAGCCACGACCTGGTGCACCACGCGGTGGAAGCGGTGGCGGGCGTGCCGGCCATCGGCCCGGCGCTGGGCTTCATCGTCCCGAGCGTGATCGACGCCGTGGCCGGCCTGGTCGCCGGCGCGCTGGCGCTGGTGGTGGTGACCCTGGGCGGCAAAGTGTGGCGCATGGTCAAAAAACCGTAAAAAAATCCACTGCCGTGCCGAACTTTCACGGATGAACCCACTCCAAGCATCACACAGCCAGGTTTGGAGCGGGACATGGATTTTCGGCATTTACGGATGGCCTTGGACGCAGCACGCATGACGATTTGGGATACGGTAATCAGCGATGGGACGGTGCTCAACAGCATCGTCAACTGGCGCGGCAGCGGCCAGTGCCTGCTTGGCCTGCCGCCGGGCGACCTGCACCAGCCGTTTTCCGTGTTTCTCGACTATGTACACCCCGACGACCGCGCCAGCCTGCTCAACACCATGCAGGACGCGGTGGACACCGGCACCGGCTACGAAGTGGAATACCGCGTGATCTGGGACGACGGCAGCGCCCACTGGCTGGCCGCCAAGGCGCACATGCTGTGCGACGCCCGCAGCAATCCCACCGGCACGCTGGGCATCATCTGGGACATTACCGAACGCAAGGACATCGAGCAGGCTACCGCGCGCGACCGCGAAATGGCCGCCGTCACGCTGCGCGCCATCGGCGAAGGCGTGATCACCATCGACCCCCACGGCAAGACCGAATACCTGAACCGCACCGCCGAGCAGCTGACGGGCTGGCGCAACGACGAGGCGCGCGGGACCGATATTGCCGACACCCTGCAACTCATCGACGAGGCCGGCAAACCGATTGCCGAGCACGTGGCGCTGCAATGCCTGCGGCTGCGGCAGTCGGTGGCGTCCAGCTCGCAAAACCAGCTGGTCACGCGCGAGGGCCGCCGCATCGCGGTCGAGGAATCGGCATCGCCGATCTGGTCTGACACGGGCGTGCTGCTGGGCGTGGTGGTGGTGTTCCGCGACGTCAGCCACGAGCGCAAGCTCACCCGGCAACTGTCGTGGAACGCCACCCACGACACCCTTACCGGCCTGATCAACCGGCGCGAGTTCGAGGTGCAGATTGCCGCCGCGCTGCACAGCGCCAAGGAGGAAGGCCATGTGCACGCGCTGCTGTACATGGACCTCGACCAGTTCAAGATCGTCAACGACACCTGCGGCCACCGCGCCGGCGACCTGCTGCTGCAACTGCTGGCGCGCATGCTGCAAACCCAGATGCGCGACAGCGACATCCTGGCGCGGCTGGGCGGCGACGAGCTGGGCGTGCTGCTGCCGCGCTGTCCCACCGACCAGGCGCGCCTGATTGCCGACGGCTTGCGGCAGTCGATCCGCAATTTCCGCTTCGTCTGGCAGGAACGCACCTTCGAGCTGGGCGTGTCCATCGGCATGGTGGAAGTGACGCGCCACAGCAAGTCGATGACGGAGCTGCTGATGGCGGCCGACCAGGCCTGCTACCTGGCCAAGGAGCGCGGCCGCAACCGGGTGCACGTGTACCGCGAGTCGGACCAGCGGCTGGCGCGCCGGCTTGGCGAAATGCAGTGGGTGTCGCGCCTGAACGAAGCGTTCGAGCAGCAATATTTTCGCCTTTACACGCAACCGATCGTGGGCCTGGGCGGCCCCAACTATCCCCACCTGGAAGTGCTGATCCGCATCCAGCCCGCCAAGGGCGACCTGATCCTGCCCGGCGCCTTCATCCCCGCTGCCGAGCGCTACGACCTGATGACCGCCATCGACCGCTGGGTGATCCGCGCCGTGTGCCGCCATGCGGGCAGCGCCAGCCGCGATGCGCCACCGGCCCCGGAAACAGCCCAGGTGCAATACTCGATCAACCTGTCGGGCACGTCGCTGGGCGACGAGGGCCTGCACGACTACATCGTCGCCCAGTTCGCCGAATTCGGCGTGGCGCCGCAGCAGATCTGCTTTGAAATCACCGAAACGGCCGTGATCGCCAACCTGCTCAAGGCCCAGGAATTCATGGCCGGCCTGAAAGCCCTCGGTTGCCGCTTTTCGCTCGACGACTTCGGCAGCGGCCTGTCCTCGTTTGCGTATTTAAAAGCGCTGCCGGTCGACTTTCTCAAGATCGACGGCGTGTTCATCCGCGACATCGCCCACAATTCCGTCAACCGCGCCATGGTCAAGGCCATCAACGAAGTGGGCCACGTGATGGGCCTGTGCACGGTGGCGGAATACGTGGAGGACGACACCACGCTGCAGGTGGTGCGCCAGCTGGGCCTGGACTACGCCCAGGGCTACGCGGTGGGCGCGCTGCAGCCGCTGCAAGCCTGACCAGCCGCCGCCTTGCCTGCCTGATAACGCCCTCTCCGGCAATCCCGAAAATTTTGATCTACATCAATAAATTTGCTTTTGGGACTACGTACACTGCTTGCACCTATTGTGATAAAGCAACAACAGCCGGAGAGAGTAATGCGCAACAACCAACCCGTCAGCCACCGCGAAGTCGACGTACTCGACGATCAGGCGATCGTTTCCAAAACCGATTTACAAGGCAACATCGTCTACGTCAACCCGTATTTCACGCAGATCAGCGGCTTCAGCGAAGCGGAGCTGCTGGGCCAGCCGCAAAACATCGTCCGCCATCCCGACATGCCGGCCGAAGCGTTTGCCGACCTGTGGGCGTCGATCCAGGCCGGCACGCCCTGGACCGGCATCGTCAAGAACCGCTGCAAGAACGGCGACCACTACTGGGTGCGCGCCAACATCACGCCGATCCGCGAACACGGCAAGACCATCGGCTACATGTCGGTGCGCGTCAAGGCCGAGCGCCAGCAGATTGCCGAAGCGGAGGCGGCCTACCGCACCATCCGCAGCGGCGACCGCCACGGCATCCGCATCAAGAACGGCCAGCTGATCCGTCCGGGCCTGGTGCACCTGCTGGCGCGGCTCTCCCACGTGTCGCTGGGCATGCGCATCTGGCTGGCCACCAGCGTGGTCAACGTGCTGCAACTGGGCGTGTGCGCGGCCGCCCTGATGAACAACGACGGCCACGGCTACGCCATCTTCGGCGCCACCTTCCTCGGCCTGCTGATCAACGTGTTCCTGTGGTACACGCTGCGGGTGTCGATGCTGGCCCCGCTGCAACAGGCTCTACTGGGCGCGCGGGCGATTGCCGCCGGCGACCTCACCGCCAGTTTCGACACCCACGCCACCGACGAGGTGGGCCAGCTGCTGCGCGCGCTGCAACAGATGAACAGCAACCTGATCGCCACCATCCGCGACGTGCGCGTCAACGTGGAAACCATGGCCGTGGCCACGCGCCAGATTGCGGCCGGCAACGCGGATCTTTCCGGCCGCACCGAGGCGCAGGCCGCCAGCCTGGAAGAGACGGCGTCCAGCGTCGAGCAGTTCTCGGCCACCGTCAAGCAGAATGCCGACAACTCGGCGCAAGCCAACCAGCTGGCCGTCAGCGCGTCCAGCGTGGCGGTGCAGGGCGGCGAAATCGTGGCCGACGTGATTGCCACCATGGATGAAATCAACAGCTCGTCGCGCAAGATCGTCGACATCATCGGCCTGATCGAAGGCATCGCGTTCCAGACCAATATCCTGGCGCTGAACGCCGCCGTGGAAGCGGCGCGCGCCGGCGAACAGGGCCGCGGTTTCGCGGTCGTGGCCGGCGAAGTGCGCAACCTGGCGCAGCGCAGCGCCACCGCCGCCAAGGACATCAAGAACCTGATCGACGTCTCGGTGGGCAAAGTCAGCGCCGGCATGGTGCAGGTGGACCGCGCCGGCGCCACCATGAAACAGGTGGTGGCCTCGGTGCAGCAGGTGACCGCCATCATGCGCGAAATCTCGATTGCCTCGCACGAACAAAGCATCGGCGTGGACCAGGTCAATTCGGCCATCGCCCACATGGACCAGGTAACGCAGCAAAACGCCGCGCTGGTCGAAGAAGCGGCCGCCGCCACCGCCAGCCTGGCGCTGGAAGCGGGCGGCCTGACGCAAGCAGTCAGCCTGTTCAAATTTGGCCCTGCCCGCAGCTCGCGCGCAGCGCGTGCGGCGGCCAAGCAATCATCAACTTCCGTG
>JBEVMD010000294.1:0-17058 GCA_040508835.1 Duganella sp.
AGCGCGATCTTGCTATGCTTGAGCAGTGCCAGGAAGTCCGGCGAAATCAGGCGTTCGGGCGTGCAGAAGATGACGTCGTGATCGGCCGTTTCGATGCCTTCGAGCGCGGCCAGTTCTTCCGCGCGCGACAGGCTGCTGTTGATCTGGGCCGCGTTGGCAATGCCCGCCTCCTCGAGTTTTTCCGCCTGGTCCTTCATCAGCGAGATCAGGGGCGACACCACCACCGTCATGCCGTCGAGCAGCCGCGCCGGCACCTGGTAGCACAGCGACTTGCCGCTGCCGGTGGGCATCACGGCCAGCGTGTCGTGGCCGGTCAGCACGCTGTCGATCACGTTGCGCTGGCCGTCGCGCAGCGCGGAAATGCCGAAGACCTTGCGCAGCAAGGCGTTGATTTGTTTGCTCTGCGGGACCGCCATGGGGACACTCTCTTTAAAAGGAACCTGCCCCCAGAGTAGTCAACGCCGGCGCTTAGCACTGTGCGGCATCACACGGCGCCGCTCAACCCGCATGGTCGGCCGGGCCCGCCACCGACGTGTCGATGCGGGCGCCGCCCTTGAGCGTGAGCGTGACCGGCGTGCGCTCGGCAATATCGGCCAGCCGCGCCGTCTGCGCGGCATCGAGCGCCCCCGTGAAGCGCAGCGTGCGCTCGATCACCGTGGTGCCGCTATCGCCCGGTGAATCGGGCGCGTTGCGGGTCAGGTGCAGGTCGACCTGCACCGCGTCCAGCGGCCAGCCCTTGCGGTCCGCATACATGCGCAGCGTGATTGCCGTGCACGACCCCAGGCCGGCAAGAATGAAATCGTACGGCGCGGGACCGGCGTCCTGGCCGCCGTTGCGGGGCGGTTCGTCGCCGGTGAGCCGGTGTCCGCCCACCTCGATGCTGGTGGTGTACATATCGCGCCCGATGCGGGCCGTGCCTTGTGCCATGGTGATGTCTCCTTTGGCGCTATTTTAGCCGCTGGCCGCCACGGCGGCGGCTCTCCCTTTCAGCAGACCGGACGCCCGATTATTTCTGCACCGTACAGCAACTTTACGCCAGCTTCACCTAAGTAAAGTATTGTAAATGGCAAGTTTTTAGGCATTGCTTCTGTAAAATGGCAACTCTGGATTCTTCTTGTTTTAGTTTCATACTATTTTCACAGCAGCATCACCGGCCTCGCTTCCCATGCAAAAGATATTGTTTACCTGCTCGCTGCTGACGGCGCCATTGTCGGCGCTGGCGCAGTCCACCGACCTTCCTCCGGCCACGCCGGCCGCCCCGGTCAAGCCGGGCGCCGTCAGGGCCGGGACGGCGCCGCCCGCCCAGGATAGCGCCGTGGTCCCGGCCATCACCGTGGCCGCGGAGCGCCCCACCAACCGCATCGACCGCCAGGTGTACGACGTCAAGTCCGACGTCTCCAGCACCAACGGCACCGCCGCCGACGCCCTGAACAACGTGCCGTCGGTGGCTGTCGATCCGGACGGCACGGTGTCGCTGCGCGGCAGCAGCAACGTGCAGATCCTGGTCGACGGCAAACCGTCCGCCATGCTGCAGGGCGACGGCCGCGGCGCGGCCCTGCAAGCCATGCCGGCCGACGATATCGAATCGGTGGAAGTGATCAACAATCCCGGCGCCCAGTTCGGCAACGAAGGCGGCGGCGGTCCGATCCTGAACCTGGTCATGCGCCGCAACCGCAAGCCGGGCGGCTTCGGTTCCGTCAACGCCAACGTCGGTACCGAGGGCCGCTACAACAGCTCCGTCAACGGCAGCTATAACGAGGGCCCGTGGGGCTTCCAGGGCGGCCTCAATGTGCGCCACGACGGCCGCAATTCCACGTCGGACGTGAGCCGCGACCGGCTCGACAACGGCACCGGCGAGTATGTGCACAGCAGCCAGAATGCGGTAAGCAAGGGCCTCAACGACATGGTGGGCGCCAACGGCACCGTGAGCTACAACCTCAATCAGACCGACACCCTGACCGGCAGCCTGTCGTACATGGGACGCGGCAACGACCAGCGCTCGAGCGAGCACTATGTGAACGGCGCCACCAGCTTCAGTCCCGCGTCCGACTACGTGCGCGCCACCACCCGCAGCGGCGACGCCAGGAACTACAGCTGGGGCGCCCGCTACGACCACAAGGGAGAACTGCCCGGCGAAACGCTCAAGATCGACCTGCGCGTGTCGGCGTCCGACAACGACAACGACACCCATTACGCCAACGACTACGCCACGGCGGGACTGGCCGACACGCGCGCGTTCCAGCACAGCGACACCGGCACCCGCGTGATCGACTTCACGGGCGACTACGGCCGCCCGCTCTGGGGCGGCACCACCAACGTCGGCTACAAGGCGGCGCGCACCACCAATCAATTCAACACGCTGTACACCGACATCGATCCGGTGACGGCAATCGCCACGGTGAACCCGTCGCGCACCAACCGCTTCGACCTCGAGGAAACCGTGCTCGCGCTGTACGGCACGTACCAGATGCGCCTGACCGACAACTGGGGTTTGCTGGGCGGCTTGCGCACCGAGTACACGGACATGGATATTCACCAGATCACCAGCGACATCACGGCCAAGAACAGCTATATCAATGTCATTCCCAGCCTGTTTGCCACCTACAAGGTGTCGGACGACGCCAATATGCGCTTTGCCTATGCGCGCCGGCTGCGCCGCCCGCAGGCGAACGACCTCAATCCGTACGTGACGTACCGCGACGAATTCAACGTCTCGTCGGGCAACCCGGCGCTGCAGCCGACCAAGACCGATTCGTTCGAAGTGGGCTACGAGACCAAGGTCGCCGGCCTGGAAACCAATCTGCGCGGCTTCTACCGGCGCGACACGGACGCCATTGTCGACTACCGTTATTTCATCGACGACAATGTGCTGCTCACCACGCGCCAGAACGGCGAAGGCAGCCACTCGAGCGGGCTGGAATTTACCGTCAGCGGCAAGCTCACGCCCACGCTCACGCTTAACACCAGCGGCAACCTGATGCGCAGCCAGCAGCGTTCGCAGGACGACGCGGGCGTGTTCACCACCCGCACCGCCAACTCGCTCAGCGGCCGGGCGCGCCTGAACTACCAGTTCGCGCCCACCACCCAGGTGCAGCTGGCGCTACAAATGCAGGGCAAGACGCTGTCGGGCCAGGGCTACCGTTCGCCCAACAACACGCTGAACATGAGCGTGCGCCATGCGCTGACGTCGCAGTGGAACCTGGTGGCCAACGTGACCGACATCTTCGACCGCAACAAGATGGAGACCGTGATCAACAGCACCACGCTGCGCGAGACCAGCACCCGCCGCTTCGACGGCCGCGTGTTTTACGTGGGATTGTCGTACCGCTTCGGCGGCGTCAACAGCAACCGCAACGAGGGCGAGGGGAATTTCGGCCCCCGTCCTGGCGGTCCCGGTCCCGGTCCCGGCGGCTTCGGTCCGCCGGGCGCCTGATCGTCAAAGCCTGTTCGCGGTCGCACCCACGTCATTCCCGCCTGCGCGGGAATGACGGTGCTTCTGCCAACGATATTATTTGACGACCGCCACCTTCACCCGCTTGCCATTCTTGAACGTAAAAATGGTCAGCGCGCCGTCCTTGATGTCGCCGCGCGCATCGAACGCGATATTGCCCGTCACGCCCTTGTGGTTAATCCTGGCCAGGTATGGCAGGTACTTGACCGGATCGGCCGATCCCGCCTGCTGCATCGCATCAACCATCGTCATCACGGCGTCATAGGTTTGCGGCGCATACGTCTGCACTTCGATCCCGTAACGCTTTTTATACGCCGACTTGAAGTCGGTCAGCGCCTTTTCCTGCGCCGGTTCGACGCCGCCCGCTTCCGCGCACAGCACCTGGTCGTCGTTCATGCCGTCGCCGGCCAGGCGCGGCACCGAGTCCGAGCACATGCCGTCGCCGCCCATGAACTTGATCGGGAAGCCCAGCTGCTTCATCTGGCGCAGCATCGGCGCGGCCACGGCGTCCATGCCGCCGTAGAACAGCAGGTCCGGCTTGGTGGCTTTTACGGCCGTCAGGATGGCGTTGAAGTCGGTGGCCTTGTCGTTGGTGAACTGGGTGGACACGATGGTGGCGCCGGCGGCCGGTCCCAGGCGGCGCACGTTCTTCACGAATTCGTCGGCCAGCCCCTTGCCATACGCGGTGCGGTCGTCGATCACCGCGATGCGCTTGGCCTTGACGTTTTGCAGCGCATAGCGGGCCAGCGCGGCGCCCTGCTGTTCGTCGTTGGCGATGTTGCGGAACGCCGAGGCGAACCGCTGGCGCGTGTACTGCGGATTGCTGGCCGACGGTGAAATCTGCGGTATGCCCGCGTTGTAATAAATGCGCGACGCCGGGATCGTGGTGCCCGACACCTGGTGGCCGATCACGCCGGCCACCCTGGCGTCCACCAGCTTTTGCGCAACGGCCGTGCCCTGCTTGGGATCGGACGCGTCGTCTTCCGCCTGCAGCACAATCTTGACCTTCTTGCCACCGATGACGACGCCCTTGGCGTTCAGTTCGTCCACCGCCATGCGGGCGCCGTTTTCATTGTCCTTGCCCAGGTGGGCCGCGGTGCCGGACGTGCCGGCCGCGTGGCCGATGCGGATGATGTCTTCGGCGTGGACGGTACCGGCAATGGCGGCCAGCGCCAGGGACAGCGCCATTTTCCGCGCGTGCGCCGGACGCTTGCTCAGGTGCTTTGTTAGGTGCTTTGTCGGGTACATTGTTGGGTATTTTGTTGGGTGCTGCATACAACTCCTCACTGTTTTAGCCGGTTAGCATACCATCGGCTTCCACAGTTCGCCATCCGTAGATGCCACACGGCTATTTACGTAATATACTTATTACCTGCCTGTATAAGTCTTTGAAAATATTATGAAAATTACCGCCTTCAGGCGCGATCGCTGACGCATGGCCTTCCTGCTCTTTCGCCTCAACAGCCTGCGCGGCCGGCTGCTCCTGCTGGTGGCGCTGGCCATTGCGCCCATCGCCGTGATGACCGTCGTCAGCGGCATGCGCGAGCACGGTCACGCCATCGAAGTGGCCGAGGAAAACCTGCAGCGCCTGACCAACCTGGCCGCCGCCAACGAGGCGCAGTCGCTCGAGAGCGCGCGCCAGATCCTGCGCGACCTGTCCAGCGTGCCCGACCTGCTGGGCGACCAGGAACACTGCAGCAACCTGCTCGACCACATCCAGCGCCAGAATGCCGACTATGCCAACTTCGGCGTGATCCAGCTCAACGGCGACGTCACCTGCAGCGCGGTACCGTCGCCCATGCCGGTCAACCTGCGCGACCGCTCGCATTTCCGCCGCGCCGTGCACCTCAAGCGTTTCGTGGCGGGCGGCTATATCTTCGGCCGCGTGATCCAGAAACACACGGTCAACCTCACCTATCCCGTGCTCGACGACGACGAGCAGGTGCGCGCCGTGGTGTTTGCCGCGCTCGATCTCACCAAGCTCGATCGCTTCGTGGCCGACGTCCAGCTGCCGCCCGGCTCGGTGCTGATGACGGCGGATTCGGAAGGCAAGATCATCGCCCGCAAGCCCAACCCGGAAGCCTGGTTCGGCAAGCCGATCTGGCCCGAACTGCGTGCGGCCATGGCCGGCGCGCCCGACCAGCCGGTGCAGCTCACGGGTCCCGACGGCATCGTGCGCCTGCACCGCTTTGCCCGCGTGGGCGCCAACGGCCTGTCCGACTACATGGTCACCATCGGCATACCGCTCGACGACATCACCGCCGTGGCGCGCCACGACCAGATCATGGACCTGCTGGCGCTGGCCGCGACGCTGCTGCTGGCGATGCTGGCCGCGTGGTTCGTGGGCGACGTGCTGGTGCTGCGCCGGGTAAAAATGCTGGCCACCACCGCCAACAGCATCGCGTCCGGCGCGCTGGGCGCGCGCAGCGGCATCCATTACGGCAAGGAGGAGATCAGCGAACTGGCGCGCGCGCTCGACACCATGGCCGCGGCGCTGCAGGAAAAGGAACAGCAGCATCTGCGGGCGGAGGCGCAGCTGCGGCTGGCCGACCAGCGCAAGGATGAATTCCTGGCCATGCTGGCGCACGAGCTGCGCAACCCGCTCGCGCCCATCAGCGCCGGCGCCCAGCTGCTGCGCAGCGGCCACGCCACGCCCGAGGCGGTGGACCGCACGGCCGGCATCATGGTGCGCCAGGTGAACCACATGACGCGCCTGATCGACGACCTGCTGGACGTGTCGCGCGTGACGCGCGGCCTGGTCACCATCACGCGCGCGCCGCTGCCGGTGGCCACCATCGTGGCGGACGCCATCGAACAGGCGGAACCGATGATGCAGGCCAAGCAGCACCGTTTCGAGCTGGTGCTGCCGGAAAAACCGCTGCAGGTGATGGGCGACCATAAACGGCTGGTGCAGGTGCTGGTCAATGTGCTGGGCAACGCGGCCAAGTACACGCCGGCGGGCGGCCTGCTCAGGCTGCGCGTGCAGGCGGACGGCGACATGGTGCGCATCGTCGTCAGCGACAACGGCATCGGCATGTCGCCCGAGCTGCGCAGCCGCGTGTTCGAACTGTTCGCCCAGGCCGACCGCAACTCGGACCGGTCCGAGGGCGGCCTGGGTCTGGGCCTGGCGCTGGTCAGGATGCTGGTGGAACTGCACGGCGGCAAAGTGTCGGTGGAGAGCGGCGGCGACCAGAAAGGCAGTGCGTTCACCATTGCGTTGCCGGCCACCGTGGCGGATGTCGCACCGGCCGCGGACCCTGTCATTGCGGCGCCCGCCAACCGCCTGCGCGTGCTGGTGGTGGACGACAACGTCGATGCCGCCCACACGCTGCAGCTGCTGCTCGCATCGGTGGGCCACGACGTGACGGTGGCCCATACCGCGCACGATGCGCTGGAGGCGGCGCAGCGGATCGTGCCGCAACTGTGCCTGCTCGATATCGGCCTGCCGGATTTGAGCGGCAACGACCTGGCGCGCGGGCTGCGCATCCTGCCCGCCAGCGCCGACGCCACGCTGGTGGCAGTGACAGGCTACGGCCGCCGCGAGGACCGCGAAGCGTCGTTCGCGGCCGGCTTCGACCATTATTTCGTGAAGCCGCTCGATGTCGATGCGCTGCTGGCCGTGATCGCCAAGCTGTGACGTGACGGGTCAGGATGCCAGGCAGGCCGTGGCCACCAGCACCTGTCCGGCCAGCGCGCGGCCGCTGAGCCACGCGTCTTCCACGCGGCCGCCGCCGAGCCAGTCGCCGCACAGACCCACCTGCACGGCCGGCAACCACACGGCGCGGTCGAGCGGCGACTGCTCCGCCCTCGCGTAGCGCCAGCGGTGGGCGGCGACGGCGTCGGGCGGCGGCGCGCCCAGCGCGGCAAACGCCGCCAGCAGGACCGCGCTCACGCTGTCCGCATCGTCTTCCAGGTGGTCGGCGCTCCATTGCGCGCTGGCCTGCAGCGTCCACACCTGGTCGCCGCGCCGCCCCGGCTTGCTGCTGTCGCAGGCGATCCAGCGCAGCGGGCTGGCATGGACGAACGCCGCGTCGTACCCCGGCGTGTACGGCGTGCGGTAGCGCAGCATCAGGGTCCAGCAGGGCTGCATGGCCGCTGCGGCCGACTGCATGGCGGTGAGCGGCAGCAGCGGCTGCAGCAGCGCCGCCGCCTGCGCGGACGGCAGCGCCAGCACCAGCGCATCGAACCGGTGGTGATGGACGCCATGTTCGCGCGAGTGCAGGCGCCAGCCGCCGGCCAGGTGTCCCGGGCCCTCGTGCCGCATGTCGACGATGGTGTGGCCCGTGTGCACGCTCAGGTTAGCCGCCAGCCATGCCGCCGGGGCGCTCATGCGCGGAATGCCGACGAAGCGCGCGGTGCTGTCCGGCTCGGGCTTGCGGGCGCTGGGGCCGAACACGGCCAGCTTCGGCTCCCACAGGCCGGCCACGCCGGCGGCCTCCCAGCGCGCCACCTCGTCGCGAAACAGGTTGTCGCGCACCGTGAAATACTGGGCCCCGTGGTCGCACTGCCAGCCGTCGCCGCGCCGCGTGCTCATGCGCCCGCCCGCGCCCCGTGCCTTGTCGAACACCGTGACCCGGCAGCCCGCGTCCTGCAGATGCCGGGCGCAGGACAGGCCGGCCAGGCCGGCGCCGATCACGGCAATGTGGCGGCGGGTGGCGATCATGGAGCTCTCCTGTACTGTAAATGTCCCAGTATATCGAGTACGGCACGCTATAAAGTAAGCTGAACCATGTCATGAGCGGTTCAATCGCGGGTCAAACCTGCCCAGGAGCACGAAACTGCTAAAATGCGGCTTCGATCAACGCAACTTCCGACACAAGGGCGCTCCGTGGCAGATTCCGACGACATTACCGCAGGCGGCGCGGGCTACCGCAGCGGCGTGGCCGCGCGCCTGGCGGGCCTGCCGGTGGAGACGCTGCGCGTGTGGGAGCGGCGCTATGGCGTGTCCGATGCCGGCCGTTCGCCGCGCGGCCAGCGCCTGTATTCGGCCGAGCAGGTGCGCCGCCTGGGCCTGCTCAAGCGCGTGGTGGACCTGGGCCACGCGATCGGCACCGTGGCCCGGCTGGACGCCGCCGCCTTGCAGGCCTTGGCCGGCGCGGGAGCCGGCGGCGCCGACGCCGAACCGCGGCTGCTGACGCTGGCCGTGGCGGGCGGCGCGCTGGCGCGCCAGCTGGGCGCAATCCGCACCGCGCCCATGCTCGATATCGTCGCCAGCTGCCAGCAGCTCGACCATGCGCCCGTGGCGCTGGCCGGCGTGAAAGCCGACGTGCTCCTGATCGAAGCGTCGGAAATGACGGCCGACGACTTGCCGGTGGTGGCCGCCGCCCGCGCCGCCATGACGGTGCGCGCGGTCGTGGTGCTGTACCGGTTTTGCGACAGCGCCACCGTGCGCCGCCTGCGCGAACACGATTGCCTGGTGGCGCGCGCGCCGTCGGACGCCGCCGAAGTGGCGCTGCTGTGCGCCGCCGCCTATACCGGGGGCGGCCGCCCGCCCCCGGCGCCCGCCACGCCGGCCGCGCCGCGCCGCCTCGACGACCAGCAGCTGGCGGCGCTGGCGGCGGCGTCGTCCAGCATCAACTGCGAATGCCCGCGCCACCTGGCGGATATACTGATGATGCTGACCAGCTTTGAACGCTACAGCGCGCAGTGCGCCACCCGCGACGAACTGGACGCCGCGCTGCACGCGGACCTGGGCCGCAGCGCGGGCCACGCCCGCATGCTGATGGAACAGGCGCTGGAGCGGCTGGCCTATGCCGAAGGGCTGCCGCTGCCGCCGCCCTGAAGTCCCGACACCTGTTGTTCTCGACACCTATTATTTTGTATTCTGATTGGATTACCGCATGACCACCGAGCCGCAACCGGCATACCTGCCTGTCACCACCACCGCCTCCGAGCGCATCCGCGCACGCCTGGTCGCCAGCAACACGCGCTTCCACGCCAACGACAACATCGCCGCCTATATCGAACCGGGCGAGCTCGATGCGCTGCTCGACGAAGTGAGCGGCCATATGCAGAAGGTGCTGGAAAGCCTGGTGATCGACACCGTGAGCGACCATAACACGCAGGACACGGCGCGCCGCGTGGCCAAGATGTACATGACCGAAGTCTTCGGCGGCCGTTACGTGGACATGCCGCCCGTGACCGAATTTCCCAACGCCGCCAACCTGAACGAGCTGATGATCATCGGCCCCATCACGGTGCGCAGCGCGTGCTCGCACCACCTGTGCCCCGTGATCGGCAAGGTGTGGATCGGCGTGATGCCCAACCAGCATTCGAACCTGATCGGGCTGTCGAAATACGCGCGCCTGGCCAGCTGGATCATGAGCCGCCCGCAGATCCAGGAAGAAGCCGTGGTGCAGCTGGCCGACCTGCTGCAAGAGAAAATGCAGCCCGACGGCCTGGCGGTTATCATGGAAGCGGACCATTTTTGCATGCAGTGGCGCGGCGTCAAGGACATGGATGCGCGCATGATCAATAGCGTCATGCACGGCTCCTTCCTCAAGGACCCGGCCCTGCGCCGCGAATTTTTATCGCTGATCAAACGCTAATCACGCTCACGCCAAGGAGTACCATCGCATGCTCGTCCGCCTCCTGTACGCCAGCTTTGCCGCCACGGACACCCCGGTGGGCGGCGTCACCGCCATCATGCAGCAGGCGCACGCCTGGAACCCCAAACACGGGATCACCGGTGTGCTGTGCCACAGCGACCGCCTGTACCTGCAGGTGCTCGAAGGTGGCCGCGACCAGGTCAACGCGCTGTACGCGAAAATCCTGCGCGACCCGCGCCATACCGATGTGGTGCTGCTGCATTACGAGGAAATCAGCGAGCGGTGCTACTCCGGCTGGACCATGGGGCAGGTCAACCTGAACAAGCTCAATCCCGGCACCCTGCTGCGCTATTCCGCGCTACCCGAATTCAGCCCGCACACGCTGCCCGGCAAAAGCTCGCTGGCCCTGATCGACGAACTGCTGGCCGCCGCTTCGGTGCTGGGCCGCGCGTAGCCGTTCCGGATGGCGGCGACCTCGCTCAAGCTGATCCTGGGCGATCAGCTCAACGGCCTGCACAGCTGGTTCGCCGGGTCCACGGCGCCGCAGCCTCATGTCGTGTTCGTGATGATGGAGGTGCGCCAGGAAACCGACTACGTCCTCCATCACGCGCAAAAAATCATCGCCATCTTTGCCGCCATGCGCGATTTTGCGCAGCAGCTGCGCAATGCCGGCCACCGTGTGCATTACCTCGCCATCGACGATCCCGACAACCTGCAGTCGCTGCCGGCCAATCTCGACTGGCTGATCGCGCGCTACGACGCGCAATCGTTCGCGTGGCAGGCGCCCGACGAATACCGGCTCGATCGCCAGCTGGCCGATTACGCGGCCGCATTGCCCATCCCCTCCGCGCTGGCCGACACCGAACATTTTTATACGGCGCGCGACGAGGCGGCGCAGCTGTTCGCGGGCCGCGACAGCTGGCTGATGGAGCATTTTTACCGTCGCATGCGCGTGCGCCACCGCATCCTGATGGACGACAACGGCCAACCGTCCGGCGGTCAGTGGAACTTCGACCATGACAACCGCGCAGCGTGGAAAGGCATCCCGTGGGAGCCGGCCGACCTGCGCGGCCGGCACGACCACAGCGCGCTGTGGGCGACCATCGAAGCGTCGGGCGCGAAAAGCTTCGGCGCGCCGAACGCCGCCAGTTTCGGCTGGCCGCTCAACCGCGACGAAGCGCTGGCGCAGCTCGAGCGTTTCGTCAAGCACGCCCTGCCCCACTTCGGCCAGTTCCAGGATGCGATGAGTTTCAAGGCGTGGCGCCTGTTCCACTCGCTGCTGTCGTTTGCCATGAACGTCAAGATGCTGGCGCCGCGCGAGGTGGTGGACCGGGTACTGCGCGCGCATGAAAAAGGCGCGGCGCCGCTGGCGGCAGCCGAAGGCTTTATCCGGCAAATCCTGGGCTGGCGCGAGTACGTGCGCGGCATCTACTGGCACCGCATGCCGGGCTACGATGAACTGAACGCCTTCGACCACACCGCGCAGCTGCCGCACTGGTTCTGGTCGGGCGACACGCGCATGCGCTGCCTGGCCACGGCCGTCGGCCAGTCGCTGGAACACGCGCACGCCCACCACATCAACCGCCTGATGGTAATCGGGAATTTCTCGCTGCTGGCGGGCCTGTCGCCGCAGGCGCTGCACCAGTGGTACCTGGGCGTGTACATCGACGCCTTCGAATGGGTGGAGCTGCCCAACACGCTGGGCATGAGCCAGTTCGCCGACGGCGGCCTGCTGGCCACCAAACCGTACGTGTCGAGCGCAGCCTACATCGACCGCATGAGCGACTACTGCAAGGGCTGCCACTACGACAAAAAAGCGCGCACCGGCGACCGCGCCTGCCCTTTCAATGCGCTGTACTGGGATTTTTTCGAACGCAACCGCACCACGCTGGGCAGCAACCAGCGGCTGGACATGGTGTACCAGCAGCTGCGCCGCATGGACCGGCCCACGCTGGCGGCACTCCAAGCGCACGCCGCGCAGACGCGGGCGCAGATGAACCAGCTGTAGCGATTCAGCACCGGAGCGGGATTCCCGTGCCTGCGCGGGATGACGGCGCCATGGTCACGGACATTCGCTACGTCATTCCCGCGCAGGCGGGAATCCAATTTCGCTAAACCCGCCGCGCCGTCAACCACTGCGCCGGCGCCAGCGCGGCCGCTGCCACCCTTACCTCGCCGATATTGCCGAAGAAGCCATCGGCCCGCTCGCCATCCCACGAACCGCCGCCCACCACCCAGCGCGACGACGCCGACAGCGTCGCCAGCCCCACGACGTTGCTGCTGTTGCGCAGCACGGGCGCGCCTTCCACGTACATCACCGTGTCGTGGGTGACCGGGTCGTTGACGATGGCGATGTGCACCCAGTTGCCGGCGATGATCTCGCCCGACCAGCTGGCCAATCCGCCGCGCGTGCCGCCGATATCGGGCACCACTTCCCACTGCACTTCGCGCAGGCTCGATATGGCAAACAGCAGCGGCGGCGATTCGGCGTCGCCGCCGGAAAAGCCGGCCAGGTCGCCGCGCCTGCCGTCGCGCGTCATGATGTTCATCCACGCGTGCTTCGAGTTGACCCACGCCGGATCGATCTTGATGAACGCCTCGATCGTGTAGCCGGACGTGGCAAACGTCTGCGCATTGATGGCCGCCGTGGCGTCGGTCACGAAGTAGCTCAGGCGCGGCAGGTTCTTGTCGGTGTTGAGAAAACCGACAGAGCCCGGCGCCGACGACAGGCGGTGATGGTCGCTGCTCCACACCACATCGCCCGCCTGCGCTCCCGCCACGCCGTTCCGGTTGAGCTGATCGCGCGCCAGAGGATTGGCGCCGGTGACGTCGGCAATCCGGTCGCCCGGCGCCACCACCGCCCCACTGGCGCCGCCGAAG
The DNA here is from genome assembly GCA_040508835.1 of Duganella sp. Classification (GTDB taxonomy): domain Bacteria; phylum Pseudomonadota; class Gammaproteobacteria; order Burkholderiales; family Burkholderiaceae_D; genus Rugamonas. The sequence goes on from JBEVMD010000294.1 coordinate 12,880, forward strand.
AAGCGCCAGTGGGCGACCGTGGACGCGACCTTCGGATAATCGTCGGCGTCCCTGGGCGCGGCAGGCGTGACCACGGCCGGTTCCGTGTATCCCTTCAGGACCAGCGCCCTGGCCTGGTCCACCAGCGACGACGCCACCGTGGCCGTGCCGGCGCCGAATGCGGGCGCGAAGCGTGCAAAGCGCTTGGCAAAATCGATCTTGATGGTGAAGACTTCGTTGGCCTCGGTGAGCACGGCGCGGTCGAACGCGTTGAGCGTGTCGGCCGGTTTGATCGGCACCCACGGCGAGAACGACAGCACCTTGATCTGCTTGTTGGTGAGATCGAATTCGTACAACCGCATCAGGCCATTGCCGCCCTGGTAGGCCATCTGGTAATCGACCACCATTTCCTCGACCGCGTTGCCGAAGTCGTTGGTCTTGGTCAGGCGCGCGGCGCCGTGGTGATGGCCGTTGAGCGTCATGAAAATCTGGTCGTTATCGCGGATGAGCTTTTCCCAGATCATCTTGCCGTACCCGGTTTCGACGGGGCTGACCGCGTCCGGCGCGATATTGAGCAACTGGTGGTTGACCAGGATGACCGGCAGCGCAGGATGGTCGGCCAGGACCTTGCGCGCCCAGGCGATGCCGGCATCCGAAATGCGCCACGACAGCGACAGCACCAGGAACTGCTGGTCCTGCGCCTTGAAGATGTGGTACTCGTGGAAGCCGCTGTCGTCACGCCCGCCAAACGTGGCCTGGCGCTGCGCGCGCCGGGCGCCGAACCATTGCAGGTAAGGCTCGTTGGCCAGCACGCGCTGGGCGTCCGTGCCGCGGGTCTGGTCGCCGCTGTAATCGAGGTCGTTAAGCACATCGTGATTGCCGGCCAAGATAGAATACGGCAGCTTGGCCACCTCCAGCACCTGCATGGCGCTGTCGGCCACCTTCCACTGTTCCGGTTTGCCCACCTGGTCCACCACGTCGCCCAGGTGGATCAAAAACGGGATGTTGAGCGCCTGCGCATGGCGCGCCACCCAGTTGGTCTGGGCGGCAAACGGCTCGCTGCCGTAATGGCGCTGGTACTGGTTGCTCTCGCCCGACGTCGCGTAGCGCGCATAAAACTGGGTGTCGGGCAGCACGGCCAGCGCAAAGCTGGAAATCAGGGCGGGCGCAGTGACGGGCGGCGCGGCGCTGCCGACGGCGTCGGTGCCGCCGCCGCAACCGGCCAGCAGGCCGCCCGCCGACAGCGTGGACGCCGATGCCAGCCCCATTTTAAGCAGCGAGCGGCGACGCGGTTGTTCGACAGGTTCGACAGATGTTGGATCGACTTCTTTGCGCATGGCCGGCTCTGGGTGGTGAAGGAGCGGCCATGCTACCGGCGCGGTGTGACGCGGCTGTGACATTGTCACATGCCGAGCCACGTGCTGTGGCAGAAAACCTGGCACTTGCAGCCGAAAGCAAGGTTGGCCGTCGAAACGCTGCTAAGTCTGCCCGCAAGGCTGTCCGTGCGCTACACGCCCGCCGCAGGCAGCGTCTGTGCAAACTGCGAAACGCCGTCGAGGTTGAACAGCTCGACCTTCATGGCCTTGGTGCGCGGGTCGATAGTGACTTCACCGAAGAACTGGTAGCCTGCAAACGGCGACGAGTTCTGGATCAGCGGGCTTTTCGAGAATACCGCGGTCGGACCGAAGGTCTTGTCGAGCACGCTCGGACCGAAGGCGCCGGCATTCATCGGCCCCGCCACGAATTCCCAGAACGGCGAAAAATTCGTGTACCGGGCCTGGGCCGGATCGTAATAGTGGGCCGCGCAATAGTGGACATCGGTGGTGATCCAGACCACGTTGGGAACGGTCTTGATACTGCTGAGCAGGCGCGCCATTTCCAGCTCGCGCCCCAGTGGAACGCCGTCGTTGCCGTTGGCCAGTGCTTCCCATACGGCGACACCCTGGGCGTTCTGGCCGTCGCCGACATTGAGGCCGATGGGCATGTCGGCAGAGATGACTTTCCAGGTGGCGGTCGAGGCTTTCAGCGCCGCGATCAGCCATTCCACCTGCTCGCGCCCCAGGAATGCCGAGCTGGCGTCTTCCGCGGTTTGCAGGTTGGTGCTGTTGGGACCGCGGTAGCTGCGCATGTCCACGACGAAGACGTCCAGCAGCGGGCCGTACGACATGGTGCGATAGATGCGCTGCGGTTCGCTTTGCTTGTAATAGCGCATGGGCGCATATTCGAGGAACGCGCGGCGGCCGCGGGTCGTCAGCGTCGCAATGCTTTTTTCCGTGTACCGTGCATCGGCCGACAAATCCTTGGCGGCGCTGTAGTTATTCGTCACTTCGTGATCGTCCCATTGCCAGATCTGCGGCACCTGGGCGGCGAACTTGCGGAAGTTTGCATCGAGCATATTGTAGGCATGGCGGCCACGGTATTCCTTCAGCGTTTCCGCAACCTTGCTCACTTCTTCCGTGACGACATTGCGCCAGACCTGGCCGTTTTCCGCGGTCACCTGGGCCAGGATGGGGCCGTCGGCATAAATGGTGTCGCCGTTGTGGATGAAAAAGTCCGGATCGCGCAAGCGCATCGCTTCATAGATTTTCATGCCGCCAAAATCGGTGTTGATGCCCCAGCCCTGGCCGCACTGGTCGCCGCTCCAGTGAAAGCGCACGGCCCGGGCGCCATCGGCAGGCGGCGTGGTCCGGAATTGTCCCGAGATGGTCTCGCTCTCGATCTTCGCATTGTCGGGATCCACGTAGCGCACCCGCACGAATACCGTCTGGCCGGCAGGCAAGCCGCTCAGGTCGACACGGGTCGTGAAATCGGTGGCGTCGCTGGCGATGGGACCAACGATGCGGCTGGCATTGGTAAAACGCTCGCTGGTATCGTATTCGACGATCATCTGCGCATTGCGGTCGCTGCGGCTCCAGATGATGGCCCGGTTATCGCTGATGTCGCCGAACTGTATGCCCGACGGCATCTTGGGCCGCTCGCGCTCACTGACGCCAATGGCCGCATGGTCGCCGCTGCCGCCGCAGCCCCCGAGCAGCAGCGAGCCGCCCAAGGACGAACTGCCCACCAGCACCCCACCCTGGGCCAGGAAACTGCGACGCGAAATCGATGAAGTCATGCTTGCTCCGATCATTTAAGAGCGGACAAGCTTAGTTTTTTAATATGACATGCCGATGAAATCGGTCAACTAAACCGGGGCAAAGGATAGTTCCCCGGCCGACGGCCTTGGCCTTCTCTCCTCTTGCGGTCGCTGATGCAAGATCAGATACACTTCCCCCGCAACTTGGCCACCGCAATGAACGGCAGCGCCAGGTATCCCATCAGGAAAAATGTCGGTTGCCGTTTCAGCCCTTCCGCATGCAGGCAGTCGGGTACCTGCGCTTCGTTGAATGCAGCCGTCATGAGGTCGGAATGGATGGAGCGGTACGCTGGCGCGCTGGGGGGCAAGGCGGGCGCCGGTGTGTCGGGTTTTTGCGTCTCGGCGACGATTTTCAGTAGCTGGGGATCGAGGCGTCCCTGCAGCGCCTTGACGTCCACTTGCGCCAAATGATCGATGGCAGGCGCTGGCGCATCCTCGCCCGCATGCGCCAGGCCGGAAGCTGCCAGCGCGCACGCTAAAAGTAATTTCATGACGTCCTCACTCCCAGTATCCCGGTTCATAACGAAGGCGCAACGCGGTCACGGGCCCCACCCGCTCCTGGCTGACAGCTCTTCAGCTTTTCAGCTTTTCATCCTAGCAAATTTTATGGTGAACAAATGCGTGGATTGTCACTTCGAACCGGCGCGCCACCGCAGCTTGAAACCATACTTGGTGCCGATCGCCTCGTGGCCGCTGATCTTGCCGTCGCCGGACAGGTAGTCCACCAGCTTGGTCACCTGCAACTTGCCGTTCTGGTTTTCGATCATGGCAATGGCGCACATCTGCTGCGCGCCGCCGTGGTCGAGCCGCACTTCCACCGGCGGCTGGTTGGGCACGTCGATCAGCACCACGCCGTCGGTGGCGGCCCAGTTGGGCACACCTTCGTAAATGAAGCTGAAGATCAGGACGCGGCCGATCTCGTCGAAGCGGTCGCCGTTGATGTAGAGGTTTTCGCCGTCGCTCACGGCGCCGCTGCGGTCGTCGCCGGCCAGGTGGATGTACGGCGGGCGGTCGTAGGCGCCCCAGCTTTCGCCCAGCGCCTGCACGCCGCCCGGCGAGCCGTC
>JBEVMD010000326.1:0-5996 GCA_040508835.1 Duganella sp.
GACCATGGTGGGCTTCAAGGCCAACCAGATCCACGCGGTACCGGCGTCGGCGCTGCCACCCCGGCTGCGCTGGCTGGTGCTCACCGATAACCGCATCGCGCACCTGCCCACCGAACTGGGCCAGCGCCCCGCCCTGCAAAAGCTGATGCTCGCTGGTAATCGCCTGTCCAGCCTGCCCGCCACGATGGCCGGGCTGCACCAGCTGGAACTGCTGCGCATTTCCGCCAACGCTTTTACGGAACTACCCGCGTGGCTGACCACGCTGCCGCGCCTGGCGTGGCTCGCCTGCGCCGGCAATCCGCTCGGTGCGGCGCGCGAACAGGCGATGACCACGGCGCCCGCCGCCGCCATCGCCTGGGACCAGCTGGAGCTGCAGGAACAACTGGGCGAAGGCGCCTCCGGCGTGATCCACCGCGCCATCTATCGCCAGGCGAACGGTGCGCAACAGGTGGCAGTCAAGCTGTACAAGGGCGCGATGACCAGCGACGGCTCGCCGCTCAATGAAATGGCGGCCTGCGTGGCTGCCGGACCCCATCCCCACCTGATACCGGTGCTGGGACGGGTGGCAGGCCATCCCGACGGCGCCCCGGGGCTGGTAATGGCGCTGATCGATCCCTGCTTTATCAACCTGGCGGGCCCGCCCAGCTTTGACAGTTGCACCCGCGACGTCTATGACGATGGCAAGCGCTTCAGCTGGCAGACCATGCTGACCATGGCCCACGGCATTGCGACTGCAGCGGCGCAACTGCATGCGCGCGGCATTGTGCACGGCGACCTGTACGCGCACAACATCCTGCATGACGCCGCCGGCAACAGCCTGCTGAGCGACTTCGGCGCCGCCGCCTTCGTCGAGCCGTCGACGCCGCAGGCGTATGCCTTGCAGCAGGTGGAAGTGCGCGCATTCGGGCTGTTGCTGGAACAGCTGCTGGCGCGCTGCAATGATGGGGCCGCCCTGCGCGCGGCGCCGTTGGTGCAGCTGCGGGCGCTGGCGGCGTCCTGCGTGCAGCCGGCAACGGCCGCGCGGCCGCTGTTTGCCGATATCGCCGCCCGGCTGCAGGACTGCCTGGCGCAAAAGGACTAGACTTTCCGTTCTAGATATTTTATTCTACATCCATGACGACTTTACCGAAACCCACCGCCGCCGAGCTGGAGATGCTGCGCCTGCTGTTTGCGCTGGGGCCGGCCACGGCCAGGCAGGTGCACGACGCCGCGCTGGCCACCCGGCCGGACATGAACTATGCCACCGTGCTGCGCCTGCTGCAGGTGATGCACACCAAGGGTTTGCTCAAGCGCGACGAAAGCCAGCGCGCCCACGTGTACGAACCGGTGCAGGAGCAGGACTCGCTGCAGACCAGCCTGCTCAAGGAATTGATCCAGAAGGCGTTTTCCGGCTCCGGCAAGGCGCTGGTCCTGGCGGCCCTGCGCGGCGGTCACGTGACCAAAAAGGAACGCGAAGAAATCCAGGCGCTGCTGGACCAGGAAAAGTAGCCACAGCCGGTCGACGCCGATGCCACTACAATGGTGGTCCGTCCGATTTCCTGCTGACCGATGAACTTTCGTTTCGACTCCTGGCCTGCCCGCCCCCACCCCGTCATTGCCGTGATGCTCGGCCTGGCCATTTGCGCCGTGCCGGTGGTCCTGCCCCATTTCGACCTGGCCAACCTGGGCGCCAATCTGTTCGCCTACTGCTTCGCCTGCGTGCTGGCGTACCCGCTGGCGGCGCTGCTGCGCCATCGCGTGACCCATGTCGTACTGCTGTGGGCCGTGGCGGCGTTGATCACGCTGGGCGTGTGCTTCTATCACACCAACATCATGGCGGAAACGGCGGACGTCCTGTGGCCGCAGCGGCGCGATGCGACCATCGCGAAATTCCTGTTCAATATTCCGCAGGTGACGCTGGGGGTGCTGGGATGGTGGGTGCTGGTGATCCGTCCGGACCGCCGCGCGCCCGTTCAGCAACACGATGACGACGTGATCGAGGCGGAATAGCGGCGTTCGCGACGGCCACCTTGCCAAAATTGCCAAGGGTCTGATAGTCTTTCCGTATCGTCACTAGAATTGGTCAAGCGCCATGAGCCATAAACCCCGAGCGGCCCGCCGCCGCGAAGTGCGGCATCCCGCCACGCTGACGATGACCGATCAAAGCGCGCACGCCGCCCACACGCTCGACCTGTCGCACGGCGGCATCAGCCTGCAAACCGCGAGCCAGATCCGCCTGGCCCAGTACTGCGCCGTCTCGTTCAAGGTGCAGCTGGGCGAATCCCACCACGACATCCTGGCCATGGGCCAGGTCGTCTACAGCGACCCCGATGCCGCGCTTGGCTTCAAGACGGGCGTGCAGTTCCTGCGCATCGACAACGGCAGCGTGGCGGTGATCGACCAGTTACTGCAAGAGCAAACCTGACCTCTAAAAGATTCGCACAATAAAAAAACGGGCCGAGGCCCGTTTTTTCGTGCATTGCTACGCGTCGATCAACGCTGGTCCAGCGGCTTGACGTCGCGCTGGGTGGCGCCGACGAACAGCTGGCGTGGACGGCCGATTTTCTGTTCTGGATCGGCAATCATTTCGTTCCACTGGGCGATCCAGCCGATGGTGCGGGCCATGGCGAAGATACCGGTGAACAGCGACACTGGAATGCCCAGCGCCGATTGCACGATGCCCGAGTAGAAGTCGACGTTCGGGTACAGATTGCGCGACACTAAGTATTCGTCTTCCAGCGCGATTTTTTCCAGCGCCATGGCCAGCTTGAACAGCGGGTCGTCCTGCAGGCCCAGTTCTTCCAGCACTTCGTGGCAGGTTTCGCGCATCAGCTTGGCGCGCGGGTCGAAGTTTTTATATACGCGGTGACCAAAGCCCATCAGCTTGACGCCGGAGTTCTTGTCTTTCACCTTGGCGATGAAGTCAGGAATGTTCTCGACGGTGCCGATTTCTTTCAGCATGTTCAGCGCCGCTTCGTTGGCGCCGCCGTGGGCAGGGCCCCACAGGCAGGCGATACCGGCAGCGATACAGGCGAACGGGTTGGCGCCCGACGAACCGGCCAGACGGACGGTCGAGGTCGAAGCGTTCTGCTCGTGGTCCGCGTGCAGGATCAGGATGCGGTCCAGGGCGCGCACCAGCACGTCGTTGACCTTGTACTCTTCGCACGGATTGCCGAACATCATGCGCATGAAGTTGGCGCTGTACGACAGGTCGTTGCGTGGGTACATAAACGGCTGGCCCATCGAGTACTTGTACGCCATGGCGACCAGGGTCGGCATCTTGGCGATCAGGCGGATGGCCGAGATTTCACGCTGCTTGGCATCGTTGATGTCCAGCGAGTCGTGGTAGAACGACGCCAGCGCGCCGACGGTACCGACCAGCACCGACATCGGGTGCGCGTCGCGACGGAAGCCGCGGAAGAAGAATTGCATCTGCTCGTGGACCATGGTGTGCTTGGTCACGGTGTCGACGAATTCCTGTTTCTGCACGCCGTTCGGCAGTTCGCCGTTCAGCAGCAGGTAGCACGATTCCATGAAGTCGGCGTTGACCGCCAGCTGCTCGATCGGGTAGCCGCGATACAGCAGTTCGCCCTTGTCGCCGTCGATGTAGGTGATCGACGAGTTGCACGAAGCGGTCGACATGAAGCCCGGATCGTAGGTGAACTTGCCGGTGCCACCGTACAGCTTGCGAATATCGATCACGTCGGGACCGATGGTGCCTTTGTAGATCGGGAACTCTACCGATGGGCTGCCATCGGAGAACGACAGGGTGGCTTTGTTGTCTGAGATATTCATGGACTCTTCCTTTTTTTAGGGAGATGGTGCGGTAACAAAAAAGTTCTGGTGCCTCGGGGCTCGCTTACGCTTGGCGCAACCGCTGCAGCATGGCATGCACATGCGGCAGGTCGGTCTCGCCTTCCGGCTCTTTACGGGCCAGTACCAGATCCATCAGGGCATTGTCCGACAAGTCGAGGAGCCGCGTGAACGCGTCCACTTCTTCGTCGGTCAATTCGGTTTCATGCGCATCGAGAAAACGCGTGAGGATGATGTCGTTTTCCAGCAGACCCCGGCGCGAGCGCCAGCGCAGGCGCGCTCTGTTGGCTGGGTCGGACTGATGTGCAGAATGGTTCAATTCAGTCATGGGTCACTACTTTACACTGCGCGCGCCGTTCATGCTGGAGCGCTACTTCTAAATGAAACGGGCGGCGTTGCCGCCGCCCACAACACCGTTTTAGATCGCGCGGCGGACCATCAATTCCTTGATCTTGCCGATCGCTTTATTCGGGTTCAGACCTTTCGGGCAGACGTCGACGCAGTTCATGATCGAGTGGCAGCGGAACAGGCGGTACGGGTCTTCCAGGTTGTCCAGGCGGGCGCCGGTGGCTTCGTCGCGCGAGTCGGCGATGAAGCGGTACGCCTGCAGCAGGCCGGCAGGACCGACGAACTTGTCCGGATTCCACCAGAACGACGGGCACGACGTCGAGCAGCACGCGCACAGGATGCACTCGTACAGGCCATCGAGTTCTTCGCGCTGGGTCGGCGATTGCAGGCGTTCCTTTTCAGGACGGATCGAGTCGTTGATCAGGTAAGGCTTGACCGAGTCGTACTGCTTGAAGAACTGGGTCATGTCCACGATCAGGTCGCGGATCACCGGCAAACCTGGCAGCGGGCGCAGCACGATAGGCTCGCTCAGCTCGTTCAGGTTGGTGGTGCAGGCCAGGCCGTTCTTGCCGTTGATGTTCATCGCGTCCGAACCGCACACGCCTTCGCGGCACGAGCGGCGCAGGGCCAGCGAGTCGTCGACGTCGGACTTGATGCGCTGCAGGGCGTCCAGCAGCATCTTGTCGGTGTCTTTCAACTCGACGGTCACGTCCTGCATGTACGGCTTGGCGTCCTGGTCGGGATCGTAGCGGTAGATTTTGAGTTTGAGAGTGCGTGCCATGTTCTAGCCTTAGAAAGTACGTGGTTTCGGTTTGAAGGTGTCGACCGTCAGTGGCTTGGTCACGACTGCCTTGTAGTCCAGGCGGTTGCCTTCCGAGAACCAGAGGGTGTGCTTCATCCAGTTGTCGTCGTCGCGGTGCGGGTAGTCATCCTGGGCGTGGGCGCCGCGCGATTCCTTGCGGGCCGCTGCGGAGATGATGGTCGCTTTCGCGGTTTCGATCAGGTTGTCCAGCTCGAGCGCTTCCACGCGCGCCGTGTTGAACACTTTCGACTTGTCCTTGAACGACACGTGCTTGCGACGCTCGTCCAGCACCATGATGTCCTTGACGCCCTGGTTCAGCATCTGGTCGGTACGGAACACGCCGCAGTATTTCTGCATGGTGGCGCGGATGTCATTGGCCACGCCCTGCACTTTTTCGGTGCCGGTCGAGGTTTCCAGCTTGTTCAGGCGGTTCATCGCGTAGTCGGCGGCGTCCGCTGGCAGCGGCTTGTTCTCTTTTTGCTTGAGGTTCGAGGCGACCACGTGGTTGCCGGCCGCGCGGCCGAAGACCAGCAGGTCCAGCAGCGAGTTGGTGCCCAGGCGGTTGGCGCCGTGCACCGACACGCATGCGCATTCGCCGATCGCGTACAGGCCATTGACAACCTTTTGCGAGCCGTCGGCCGAAGGCGTGACGACCTGGCCGTGGATATTGGTCGGGATGCCGCCCATCTGGTAGTGAATGGTCGGTACCACCGGGATCGGTTCCTTGGTCGCGTCGACGTTGGCGAACTTGTGGCCGATTTCCAGGATCGACGGCAGGCGCTTGCGGATGGTGTCCGCACCGATGTGGCGCAGGTCCAGCAGCACGTGGTCCTTGTTCGGGCCGCAGCCGCGGCCTTCCTTGATTTCCTGGTCCATCGAGCGCGACACGAAGTCGCGCGGCGCCAGGTCTTTCAGGGTCGGCGCGTAGCGCTCCATGAAGCGCTCGCCGTTGCAGTTGAGCAGGATGCCGCCTTCGCCGCGGACACCCTCGGTGATAAGCACGCCCGCCCCCGCGACCCCGGTTGGATGGAACTGCCAGAATTCCATGTCCTCG
>JBEVMD010000336.1:0-5863 GCA_040508835.1 Duganella sp.
CACCCGCCTGGCCTGCGCCTTCAGCCGCGCCAGTTCGCCGGCCGCCCCGGGCTCCGGGGCCGGGGCCGACGGCGCCGCCACTGCTGCATTGAGGGGAACAAAACAGATCAAGGCCAGCGTGGCGCGCCTATGGTGCATCGACTAACTCCGGGTAAATACAACAGATTAACTGGCGACCAGCTCCGAGATACGGCGTTGCAGCGTGGTGATTTCTTCCAGCAGCGCGGCGTTTTTTTCGCGCAGCGCCGCGTTTTCAGCGCGCAAATCGTCGGCCTCGGTCGGGTGGCGGTGGTAATCGCCATCCTCGCGGCCGCCCTTGGCTTCTTTCGGCTCCCTGGCGGGACGGCCGGCAGTGCGCAGCTCGCGCACTTCCTTGGCAGCCTTTTGCAGTTCCTTCTTGCCGCCGGCCACGGCGGCTATCTGCGCATCCTCGGGCAGCGAGGCCACGGTGGCGGCCGCATTGATCGAGATGGTGCCGGACCGCACCGCTTCCACCAGCTCGGGCGTGGCGGTCTTCTGGATCTTTTCGATCTGGCTGATGGTGGCGCTCGACAGGCGCGCGGCGCGGGCGATGTCTTCGCGCGAGGTCAGCGGCATGGCGGCAGGCTTCGGTTTCGCCTCGCCGTCCGGCGGCGCGATGGCGGCGTCTTCGGCAGCCGCTTCGGCCGCCAGTTCCAGCGCGCGGGCGCGCACGATTTCCTTTTTGCGCAGCGCCAGCACGCCGCGCTGGTAATCGGAAATACTGCGGCGACCGAGGTTGTTATCGATCATCCACAGCTTGACGTCGTCGAGGTCGCGGAAGCTGGTGTTTTCCACGGCCTTGAACGGGATGCCGTGCTCCTGGCAGATCTGGTAGCGGTTGTGACCGTCGACCAGCGTGTCCTGCCATAGCACCAGCGCATCGCGGCAGCCTTCGGCCAGCACGCTGCGCTCGAGTGCCGAGTACTCGGCTTCGGTCAGCGGCTCGATGTAGGCGCGCAATTCGCCATTGATTTTGATTTGCATAATTATCCTTGAAGTACCGGCGTGCCAGGCAGGCGAAATGCGTCCGTCGGCAACGCCACCCGACATGCTACACCATCGCATGCCTGCGCCCCAAGACCGGCTTGCGCGCCCCGGCAGAACCAGTGCATGCGAGAATTTTCCATGCAACTAAGGCAATTTTAAGAATGGTGCATTATCATGCCCTCAGTCAAACATGCTTTCTCCAGCTATTGACCAAAGCCCCGAACGGTTGCTGCCGTCTCGGGGCTTTTCTATTTACCAGTAGACACGGCGTAATGCGTGCTGCATCGCAATATTATTTTAAGCGCCGGGCCGCGCACGGTTGCGTTACGCCGTGGTTCGTGTGCTATTCTTGCTCTATGAATATCGCTCCTGCAGGCCGCAAGCTGTTTGGTGCACTGCGCCAAACCCGGTCCCGGCCCAGGGAGCGCTTACTTTGAGCGAGGTTATATGGCTGACTCTTATGCTGAAGTGCATGCCGAACTGCATGCTGAATCGGATGGCGCATCGTATGCCTGTGCACGCGAAGGGCATTACATCGTTTGCACACCGCAGCGCTGCGCAAACGGGCAATTCCACGCCCACTTCCGCATTTATCGCGGCAACTCCTCCGCAGGCGACGTGGTCTACGAACAATCGCTGCCGGCGTCGCAGTTCGGCACCGCAGCCGCCGCCAACCGGCATGCGGCCGAAACGGCCAGTTACTGGCTCGATCAGTGGCCCATCAAGAGCGCCCTGATCCGGGCCAAGGACGGCCGCGCCATCACCTACCTCGGTACCTACAGCGTCGGGCACGGGGCCGACTGGAACGCCCGCGTGTACTGCGACGGCAACCTGATGGCCACCCCGGGCGGGGCTTTCCAATATGACATTTTCCGCGACCCCGACATCACGCATGCGGCCGAGCATGTGATCCTGGCGTCCATCAACGAACACGTCGCGCTAGCCGACTGAGCAGGCAGTCTTCCCCGATTGCTAGCTGCGATTGCTGTCGTGGCAATATCGCTCGGACGCCCCGCATCCGGGCGCACACTCCTGCCGTCGCCCCCTCCAACAGGGCATCTCCGAGCGCGTCAAAAACACCTAATGACGATTTTTTCTCGAATTATGTTCGAAATATTCACTTATTTCAAAATAATGTACGTATGAACGTAGATTAACGCGTCTTTACATAGCTCACCAAGTTGGCGCAAATGCGCACGAAAACAAGGCAAAACCGGGCCTGCCTGGTGCATAAAATTTGCCAACTGTTGTATTTGACGGACGTTTAGAACGGTTTATTGACATCAAATATACCCCCATGTTTTGATAATTCCACAATCAGTTGTTCCCGAAAGTCAACCATGACATTCGGGCAACACATTAATAGTTGGGGCTCGCGTCGGCAAAACGCGTTTATCAAGATAAAAGCTTTCACTGAAAAGCTTAACTAAAGGGAATCTGATGTTGAGAAAAACTGTACTGGCCAACGCCCTATCGCTCGCGTTTCTGGCCACGGTGGCATCCACCGCCGTGGTCAATGTGGCGTATGCGCAGGCGACCACGGGTAGCGTTTCCGGCAAAGCTGCGGCAGGCACCGTCATCGTTGCCGCCAATCCGGCAATCGGCGCGACACGTACTGTTACCGTCGGCAAAGACGGCGCGTTCCAGCTATCGCAGCTTCCTCCCGGCGCTTACACCGTGAAAGCCCGGTTGCCCAGCGGAGCCGAGCAGACCGAGACGGTGGTTGTCAACGCGGGCCAGGGTTCCACCGCCAACTTCAGCGACGTCACGACCGTGACCGTCTCCGGTTCGCGCGCATCGCGTATCGACTTCACGTCGCCGGAATCGAGTACCGTTTTGAGCAAGGCCGCAATCGACCGCCTGCCGGTCACGCGCGATGTCACCGCGGTGGCTTTGCTGGCGCCGGGCGCCACCCGTGGCGACAGCCGCATCGGCCAGACCTCGCTGCGCGGCGGTAACGTGCCGTCGCTGGGCGGTGCATCGCCGGCGGAAAACGTGTATTACATCAATGGCTTCAATGTCACCAACTCGCTCAACGGCGTGGCATTCAATCAGGTGCCGTTCGATGCCATCGGCTCGCAGGAAGTCAAGACAGGCGGTTACGGCCCCGAATACGGGCGCTCGCTGGGCGGCGTACTGGCCGTGACCACCAAGCGCGGCACCAATGAGTGGAAAGGCGGCGCCAACGTCATTTACGAGCCGGAATCGCTGCAGGGTTCGGATGTCTATACCGACGCCCAATACAAGAATGGCGATAAATTCATCACCAGGAAACGCCCTGGCGGCACCGACGACCTGCAAGGCAATGTGTGGCTCGGCGGTCCGATCATCAAGGACAAGCTGTTCATCTTCGGCCTGGTGCAAGGCGCCGACGTCGAGCGCGAGCGGTACAACAAAACCCGCCAGGACGTCACCACGTCGAAGTCGCCGAAATACCTGATCAAGGCCGACTGGAACATCAACGACAGCAATACGCTGGAAGTGACGGCGTTCAGCGACAAGTCGAAGGAAAAGATCGACACGTGGCTGTCGCCCAACGAGTACGCCAAGGGCCGGGGCGATTTCGCCGGCCACGACGAATACACCACGGGCGGTGAAAACTACATCGCCAAGTACACGACCTGGCTGACCGACGACCTGACCGTGTCCGCCATGTACGGCCTGGGCCGTTATAACCGCAAATCGCAGATTTCCGCCGCCGCGTGTCCGATCGTGCGCGACGTCCGCGTCAGTAATGCCGACCTCGGTTGCAACACTGCCAGTACGATCACCGACCCGAACGCCAACGACGAACGCAAGGCATACCGCCTGGACGCCGAATGGAAACTGGGCGATCACGGCCTGCGTTTCGGCCTGGACAGCGAGCGCTACAAGGTGGTCGACGGCACCAGCTACTCCGGCGGCGCATTCTATTCGATCTCCTCGCTTTCGGCCGGTTCCAAGCTGGGCAACGGCTACGTCAACGACACTGGCGCGGACATGGCTGTTGTTTCCGTGCGTACCTTTGAAAATGGCGGCGCGTTCGAGACGGAAAATGCCGCCTACTACGTGGAGGACAACTGGCAAGTCACCAAGAACGTGCTGGCGTCGATCGGTATCCGTAACGAATCGTTTACCAACAAGAACGCCGTAGGCGCGACCTTCATCGAGGTCAAGAACACCTGGGCTCCGCGCCTGGGCCTGACCTGGGACGTGCGGGGCGATGCGCAAACCAAGGTATTCGCCAATGCGGGCCGCTATTACATTCCGGTGATGTCGAACACCAACGTGCGCCTGGCTGGCGCCGAAACCGATTACCGCGATTACTACGCCTACGGTGGCGCGATGTCCGGCAACGCCTTCAACACGCCCGTATTGGGTGCGCAGCTGGGCAACCGCCTGGTAACGGGCAATGGCGAAGCCGGCGATCCGCGCTCGGTGGTCGATCCCGACATCAAACCGATGTTCCAGGATGAATTCATTCTCGGCATCCAGCAGGCACTGGGTAACCGCTGGGTGGTCGGCGGCAAGCTCACCTACCGCAAGCTGAAAAGCGTGATGGACGATATGTGTAACGGTACCGGCGCCGCCGACTGGGCGCTGGCCAACGGTTACGACGCCAGCCAGGCAGCCGCTCTCGGTGAAGCAATCGACCACTGCTTCCTGTACAACCCGGGCAAGGACCTGACCGCCAACGTCGATTTTGACGATGGCAAAGGCCTGACCCAGGTAAAAATTCCGGCATCCGCGCTGGGCTTCCCGCAACCGAAACGCACCTATAAAGCGCTGGAGTTGAGCTTTGAACGGCCATGGGACGGCAAATGGTCGCTGCAAGGTTCGTACGTGCTGGCCTTCAGCAAAGGTAACACCGAAGGCTACGTCAAGTCCGACATCGGCCAGGGCGACGCCGGCATCAGCCAGGACTGGGACTACCCGGGCCTGATGGAAGGCGCGTACGGCTACCTGCCGAACGACCGCCGCCACACGTTCAAACTGTTTGGCTCTTACCAGGTGGCTGACGAATGGCGCCTGGGCACCAACCTGGTGGTGCAGTCGGGCCGGCCGAAAAACTGTCTCGGCTTCTACAATGGCACCCTGGACGAAGTATCGATCGGCTACGAGTCCGCCTCGTTCTATTGCAACGGCGTCGCCAACCCGCGCGGCTCACTGGGCCGCCTGGCCTGGACCACCGAAGTGGGCGTGCAGGCGAGCTACCAGCCGAAGTGGCAGAAAGGCCTGACCTTCACGATCGACGCGCTCAATATCTTCAATGAACGCACCGTCACTTCGATCAACGAAGAAGGCGAAGACGCCATGTACACGCGCAGCGCGCTGTACATGCAACCGCAGTCGTTCCAGAGCGCCCGCAAGGTCCGCTTCACCGCCGCCTACGAGTTCTAAGCTGACCTCGCAGCCGTGCCTGACAATGCCGTCCGGTCGCCAGACCGGGCGGCATTTTTGCTTTACCGCAATTAGTCGTGCAGCCCACTTCAGAGTAGTCCTACAAACACGCCGCAGGCGCGCCGATACCGCTCAGCCATGAGAAAGCTTATGATTCAGTTCAACTTCACTCAAAGGAGCACACCATGAAACAACTTCACGCACCAGCCAAGTTTGCTTTCGCCTTGATCCTGACCGCAGCTGCCATCACCGGCTGCAAGAAACAAGATGTGAATCCGCCCGCACCTGAAGTCGTCGCACCACCGGCCAACACCGCCCCGACAGGCACCGCACCCACCCCGGATACCACCACGCCGCCACCAGCGACCGTGCCAGCGCCGGACGCAGCGACGCCGCCAGCCGGCACCGCGCCTGATCCAGCCGGCACCCCGCCAGCCCGTTAATTCGCTGCGCCGGCGCAGCTTTCCGCGGTTTC
>JBEVMD010000339.1:0-4005 GCA_040508835.1 Duganella sp.
GGCAGCGAGGTCTGCCAGGCGCCACTCGCCGACCAGGTGGCCGCCCACGAGCATGCCGCAGCGGTGGGCCAGTTCCTGGGCGCGCAGCAGGTCGTGGGTGGCCATGATCACGGCCGCGCCGTCGTCGGCCAGCGAGCGGATCAGGTTGCCGAACGTGACGCTCGCCTCCGGATCGAGGCCGGACGTGGGCTCGTCGAGCACCAGCACCCGCGCGCCCTTGGCCAGCGCCATGACAATGCCCACTTTTTGCCGCATGCCTTTCGAGTAGCCGTGCGCCTGGCGGTGCCACGCATGCTCGGGCAGGCCGGCGCGCGCCAGCAGCGCTTCGATGGCGGCCACTGCGACCTTGCGTCCCAGCAGGCGCAGGAAGAATTCGACGTTTTCCACGCCCGTCAGACGGTCGTACAGCGCCACGTTTTCCGCGATGTACGCGGCGTGGGCAATGGCGGCTGCCGCCGGCGGCAGCGGCGAGCCGGCCAGCACGATGTTGCCCGCGTCCGGCTGCACAAAGCCCAGCAGGCAGCCGATGGTGGTGGATTTGCCGGCGCCATTGGGGCCCAGCAGGGCGTAAATTTCGCCGGCCCGGACGTGCAGGTTCAGGTCGTCCACGGCGCGGCGCTCGCCGTAGCGCTTGGTCAGGTGCTCGATGCGTATCATGAAGTCGGTCCGTTATTGCAATAGGGTTGCAATAATAAGGTGTGCAATTACTTAATGCAAGTAAACTGCAATACGCATCCTGGCGATTGATCGGGCCTGCCGCTGCCAGGCAGGCAAGGCCGGTGATAAGATGGCCGGTGCCGCGCCTTTTCTTTTCCCCAACAGACTGTCCCGACATGATCGTTTCATCCGCAACCGATTTTCGCGCCGCAGCGCAACGCAAACTGCCCCCGTTCCTGTTCCATTACCTCGACGGCGGCGCCGGCGCCGAGCAGACGCTGCGGGCCAACGTCGACGACCTGCAACGGATCAACCTGCGCCAGCGCATCCTGCAGGGCTCGGAAGACCTGGACCTGACCACGCAATGGTTCGGGCAAACCTATGGCTTGCCGGTGGCGCTGGCACCCGTGGGCCTGACCGGCATGTACGCGCGCCGCGGCGAAGTGCAGGCCGCGCGCGCGGCCTGCAGCCGCCGCATTCCCTTCATCCAGTCCACCGTGTCCGTGTGTCCGCTGGCGGAAGTCGCCAGGTCGGTCGACCAGCCGCTGTGGTTCCAGCTATACGTGTTAAAAGACCGCAGCTTCATGCGCGACGTGCTGCAGCGGGCCAGGGCGCTGGGCGCCACCACGCTGGTGTTTACGGTGGACATGCCGGTGCCGGGCGCGCGGTACCGCGACGCCCACAGCGGCATGAGCGGTCCCAACGCGGCGCTGCGCCGCATGCTGCAGGCCGTCACGCATCCGGCATGGGCGTGGGACGTGGGCCTGCACGGCCGTCCGCACGACCTGGGTAATATCTCCGCGTACCGGGGGCAGGTCACCGGCCTGGCCGACTACATCGGCTGGCTGGGGGCCAATTTCGATCCGGCGATCGGCTGGAAGGATTTACAGTGGATCCGCGACGAGTGGCAGGGCCCGATGATCATCAAGGGCATCCTGGAAGCGGACGATGCGCGCGCGGCGCTGTCGTTCGGCGCAGACGGCATCGTGGTCTCGAACCACGGCGGCCGCCAGCTCGACGGTGCGCTGTCCACGGCCCGCGCGCTGCCCGCCATTGCAGACGCCGTGAAAGGGCAGATGACGATCTTTGCCGACGGCGGCGCCCGCACCGGCACCGACATCTTCCGCCTGCTGGCCTTGGGCGCGGACGGCGTGCTGCTGGGCCGCGCGTTCGTCTACGCGCTGGCCGCGCAGGGGCAGGCCGGGGTGGACAAGCTGCTGGCGATCCTGGAAAAAGATATCCGGACCACGATGGTGCTGACGGGCGTGAAATCGGTGCGCGACATCGGGCCGCATTTGCTGGCGTGAGCGTACCGGAGACGGTGCACCGGCATGCGACCCGACCTACGGCGCCGTGCAACCACGTGCTAGGGCGTCTTTTGCGCCTCGCGGTGATTGTTAAGATCTTCCGCCGTCATCGGTTTGACCTGGATGCCTTTGCGCGAGCTCCACACCATCGAGGCGTCGGCGCGGCTGGCGTTGATGCAGTTGGGCGTGGCGGCCAGCTCGCCCGGATTGTTCTTGCACTTCGCCACAACCTTGACGCGTTCCTCCTTGTTGGCCTTGTACCAGTCCACGGTCTGAACGACTTCGGCAGGATTATCTTTCTGGCAGCCGGCCAGGATGGCCAGGATGGCCAGGGCAGCCACTGCCAATACAGCGGTAGTTTTCTTCATGCATATCTCCCTCAAAATGCGACGGCCAGGCGAGGCGTCGATCGCGTTCAATGTCCGCCCCGGTTATCGATGCGGCAACAGTTACAAAATTTATCATATTTATGTTGCCGGCCCCGCACTGCATACGACCACTGCGCTATGCTGCACGTTTGCGGGATGACGGCGCTGTTGCGGTCCCGATCGAACGCCCCCCCTGGAGACCGGATGACGCGCCTCACTGCCGTGCTGCTTGCCGTGCTGTGTGCCATGACGGCGTATCCGGCGCTTGCCGCTGACCTGGCTGCCAGTTCAGCGGCGAACGCCGCTTCCATCCCGCCCGCCCTGATGAATGCCGATTTTCAGCGCAGCGATGCCGCCACCGGCATGCCCGTCGCGTGGACCCCGGTGAACGGCGCGTACGCGGTGCGTGCCGCGTGCGGCACCAGCTCCAGCACAAGCACCGGCACCGATTGCGCGCCGCATGTGCAAAGCCGCGATGGCGCCGCGGAGGGGGATGGCGCCGCAGGGGGAGATGGCGCCGCAGGGGTCGGCATGCCCTTGCGCGGCAAGGGCAGCGCCTGGTTCGACCGTCTGACGCTGAAAATAGACGACCGGGCGCCGCCGGCGCCGCCCGTCCGGCCCGTGCCGTCGCAGCGGCTGCTGGACGACGCTGCGCTGCGCATACCGGACGCCGACATGCCGGCCATCGCGCCCGCCTGGCGCGACGATGTGCGCGCGCGCCGCGTGCCCATCCGCTCGCTGTTCAGCGATGACTTCAGCGACCTGCAGTTTCTCAAGCCGCTGCTGGCGGGAAAACGCCTGGTGCAGCTGGGCGAGGCGGCGCATGGCATTGCCGAATCGAACTGGGCGAAAGTCAGGCTGATCAAGTTCCTGCACCAGGAGCTGGGGTTCGACGTGATCGCGTTCGAAAGTTCGTTCGACCAGTGCGGCGCAGCCGACCGCGATATCGGTCTGCGCCCGCCGCGCGACGTGATGGCGCAATGCCTGTTTTCCATGTGGCAGACCACGGAAGTGCAACCGTTGTTCGAGTACCTGGCTGCCGCGCGCGCCACGCCAGCGCCGCTGGCGCTGGCCGGCGTCGATATCCAGTTCAGCGCGCCGCGCGGCGTCAGGAACCCGCTGCGCGACATGCTGGCAGTCGCCAGTCCGGCGCTGGCAGCGCGACTCGATGCCCACGAACGGGAACTTGCCGCCGGCACGGTCCTGACGGCACGGCGCAGCGCTGCGCTCCAGTCCTTTTATGACGCGTCGGCCAGCGCGCTCGCGGCCCGGCGCAGGGCCTTGCATGCGGCGGGTTTCGAGGCGGGCGGCATCGACATGGCCATCGAGACCGCACGCGGGCGCGGCTGGCTGGCCCGCCGTAACCGGCATCTGGGCGAGCCCGGCAGCCTGTCCGGCAACGCCGTGCGCGACGCCGGCATGGCCGGACACCTGGATTTTTTGCTCGACACGCTGTACCCGCATCGCAAGATCATCGTGTGGGCGCACAATCTGCATGTCACGTACGCCCAGGCGCCCGGCGGTTTTACGAGCATGGGCGCGCTGCTGGCGCAACGGCGCAAGGCGCAGATGTACACGATCGGCTTTTACGTGGGGCTAGGGATGGCGGGCAACGGTTTCGGGACGTCATGGACGGTGGCGCCGCCGCCGGCCGATACCGTGGAGGGGGTGCT